>JBMYWA010000096.1:0-6942 GCA_049606935.1 Salibacteraceae bacterium | reverse complement strand
CCGGGGTTTGCATGTCACTTAACACATATTCAATAGTGTCTTTTCCAGAAAAAGGTTGGATTATTTGATAGTTGTAGGCAATCACGGAGCCGCCACTAAAGGATGGAAAAGAGAGGGAATTATTGCTAATTATTTGAGCCGAAATAATTTTTAAAGCATCCCCATTGGGATCAGAATCATTTCTCAAAAAGGTGCTAGGAAATAAAAGATGTGAAACAGTGTCGACACCATAATTTGGGTTCATTTCATCCCAAGAAAAGATAAGTGTATCATTAACTGCAACAGGTTTTTGATTTTGAGAAAAGACGGAAAATCCTAAAAAAAGAAAAGTAATAAGTAATAATTTTTTCATAGCACAAGGTTTTATGGTTATTAAAAGGATTGTTAAATCCTGTGTGCTAAGATAAACGATTAGAATTAAAAAAGGGTTGGTTTAAAACAATCCTTCCGATTTCATAGTTTGTTCATAACCAACATCCGCGGGTAAATTTTCTTGCTTGCTTGCAGCTACTGCTAGCTCATCGCAACGTTCATTTTCTGGGATATTGGCATGGCCTTTCACCCAAACAAATTTCACGGTATTAGAAGGATAAATTTTCAGAAAACGTTTCCAAAGGTCTACGTTTTTCTTGCCCTTAAATCCTTTTTTTACCCAGCCAAATACCCATCCTTTTGAAACAGAATCTACCACATATTTTGAATCGGAATAAACGGTAATTTCATGACCAGTTCCTTTTGCACTTTCTAAGGCTACAATTACCGCCAATAATTCCATGCGGTTATTTGTGGTTTTTCTAAATCCTTCGGCTATTTCCTTTCGGTGCGGACCCGACATTAATACTATTCCATACCCACCAGGACCTGGATTGCCCCTTGCGGCTCCATCTGTATACACGGTGATTTGGGCCATTAGTATTTTATGTATTTTTCAGAATCAATTGCCACACCATTTTCCCAAAGCTCAAAATGTAGGTGTGGTCCTGTGGTTAGTTCTCCAGTATTTCCAACAATAGCAATTGGATCACCCGCTGTAACGGTTTCACCCACTTGTTTTAGCACAGCCGAACAATGTTTGTATACCGAAACTAAATTATTTCGGTGTTGTATTTGAATTACAAATCCAGCTTTCGTGGTGTAATCCGCCATAACAATTGTGCCATCCATTACGGCTTTTATTGATTCATCTGCTTTTGCTACAATATCGGTTCCATAATGTCTTGTTTTACTATCAAAATGGTCAATTACAGTTCCTTTTATGGGGGTAAAGAAAAAGTATACCTTATCGGTAATATTTTTCTCCGAATTTTGAAGCGCATATTTTTCTTGCTCCTCAATATTTAAACGCATCAAAGAATCTTCAACCGATTTATAATCGGTGATATTATCAATTCTTACATTTTCTATTTCTCTTTGGGTAAGCGAATCGGCTTTTATTTCACCAGATAGAATTAATCGAATGTTTTGCAAATAGTTATCTCGAATGCGTAATTCGTTATCTAATGAATCTGCCTTATGATAGGCATAGGCCGCTTTTTTCTTTGTATCTAGATTAGAATAGCCAGGAATGTATTCACGCAAAGGAGTAAATGAAATTATTCCTCCGGCAATTATGGCCACCGTCATGGTAAGGATGCCAATGGCAACAATAATGTTTAACAAGCTTAATTTAAAAGAGAAGTGTTCCTCATACGTATCATCGTTAATAATGACAAGTCGAAACTTACGTCTTAACTTTCTGATTACCTTTTTCCGCTTTTTTTCTGGCTTATCCTCCATAGAACTAGACAAAAATCATGATTCTTTCGATTAATAGAAAAGAATAATCAATTTATTATGATAATTTAAAATATTTTTGGCGCAAATCAGTTATTGAGCATCTAATCACTTTTCGGTCCAATTGACAAAGAACCAGCATAAATTTGTAATGGTAGTCCTCTTTTTTGCAGGGCTATTTCTTTTTAATGGGTGTTCCACCAAAAAAACAGGCTGGGCACACCGGTATTACCATAGTGTTTTAACCCGGTTTAATGGTTATTTTAACGCCAAAGAATTGATGAAAGAGGCAGAAGCAGCCATAGATTTATCAATGCCAGATAACTACACAAAAACTTTACCGGTATATAAAGAGCTTCCTCAAGAAAATGCAGAGTTGGTTGCGGCTGATATGGATATTGTACTGGAAAAGTGTGCCAGAGTTATTACTAAAAACTCTATCCGTAAAAGAGGAAAGGAACACACCAAATGGGTGGATGATAGCTATTTTTTAATGGGTAAGGCTTATTACTATAAAAATGATTACACCAAGGCTTATAAGGTACTTAACCAGGTAGCAAAAAAGTACAAAGATCAGGAATCCAGATTTGACGCAAGATTTTGGTTGGCCCGCCTGGCTGCTAAAGAAGAAAATTACGATAAATCAATGAAACTCTTGTCTCACCTTGAAAATGACAAAGAGTTACCAGAGCGTTTAAAGCTCGATATATCCAAATTGTATACTGCAAATTATTTGGCTATGGATAATTCGGAGCAGGCTATGGTGGAGCTTAGAACCGCTATTTCACATGCCAAGAAAAAGCCAGAGAGATTACGTTTAACGTATTTGTTAGGGCAGTTGTATAAAGATCAAGACGAAGGCTATGAGGCAATGAAAGTGTTTGCTCAGGTTTTAAAAATGCATCCAGAGTATAAAATGGAGTTTTATACACGTATTCAAATGGCTATGGCTTATAACGTTGGTAATGGTGATGCAGAGTCGGTGAGGTCAGAGTTGTTGAAGCTTCTAAAGGATGAAAAATATGTAGAATTTCAAGATGAAATTTATTACGCTTTAGCAGAAATGTCGTACAAGGACAATGACTTGCCCCAAACGTTTGAATACCTAGAGCTTTCTACTGAGGTAAGTGTAGAAAACACAAATCAAAAAGCAAAATCATTTTGGCGTTTAGGACAATTATATTTTCAAAAACCCAATTACCCTAAAGCACAACTCAATTATGATAGTTGTGTTTTTTATATGCCAGATGATTTTCCAAATGGAAAGGAAATTACCAAATTAGCCAGTAATTTAAATGATCTGGTGGCTCAGATTTTGATTATTGAGAGAGAAGATAGCCTTCAAATGGTAGCGAATTTGGATCCATCTGACAGGGAAGATTTAATAGCAGATTTGATTAAAAAAAGGAAAAAAGAAGAAGAACAAAAACGAATTGAAGAGAAGAACAAAGAAGAAATGGCTGAGGCCAGTGCAAATAATGCTCCAGGCCCCGGAGGTCCAGGTGGACCAGGTGGGTTTGGAGGTCCGGGTTCTGGCTCTAATAAATGGTATTTTTATAATCCTACCGTAAAAGAATCAGGTAAAGCAGATTTTGCCAGAAAATGGGGAAAGCGTGTAAATCAAGATGATTGGAGAAGAAGTATTAAGGAAGAGATCTTTGATGAGGAAGGGGAGGATAACGATGAACCAGAATTTATTGTAAATGAAGAAGGTGATACGGTAAAACTTTCGGGAGACTGGTTAGATGCTTCTTACTACTTAAAAGACCTACCCGTAACTGATGAGGCCATTATTGAATCCAATAAAAAAATTGTAGAAGCATATTACCAATTATCCATCATCTATAAAGAACAAATGGAAGATGTGCCTATGGCTATCGAGACTTTAGAGGAAATGAATAATAGATTCAATCCTAATGCGCATTTAGCAGATAGCTATTATAGATTGTACACTATGAATTTGGATGAAGAGAACATTCCTAGGTCAGAGTATTATAAAAATAAAATTCTGAATGAATTTCCTAATTCTCAATACGCTAGACTTATTAGAGATCCAAACTTCATGGATAAGGAAAATGAAGACTTGATTGCTGCCACGAAATTGTATGAGAAAATTTTGGTGAAATATTACGGTAGGGGTTACTACAGGCAAACTATCGAGTCGTGTAATCAATTATTAGAATCATATCCAGAAAGCGAAATCACACCAAAAGCGGAGTTTCTTAAGGCATTAGCAGTTGGCCATAATGATGGAGAAGAGTCGCTACGAACCGAATTATCAGCCATTATTAATAGTTATCCAGGTACCGAGTACGCTACACGAGCACAAGAAATTCTTGCAGGGTTAGATATAAAACATGAGGAAGCAAGAGCGAAGGCCCTTGCAGAAGCTAATGAAGCAGCAATGAAAGAAGCTGCATCCGAAATGGCTTATAAATATGAGCCAAACTCTAAGCACAATTTTGTAATCATCGTTAAAGCATCTGGTCGTAAATTAAGTGAGATTAAAACAACTATTAGTAATTTCAATTCTAAAAATTATAAAATGGAAGGATTGAAAATGTCTGCTATTGTGTATTCCAAAGGAAAGCAAATGATTACTGTGAAATCATTTAGTAACGCCAAACAGGCGAAAGCATACAAAGTAGCTTTTGAGAATAACTCAAGCCTACAAACAATGACCGAGAATAACCCCGATTACTTTATTGTTTCCTTTACAAATTATGCTTTGTTTTATAAACCAAAAGACCATGAGAACTACAAAATTTGGTCAGAGGTGAAATACAAGGACTTATAATACAAGAACCATAAATTATAAACAGTTTAAGGATAAGCAAGATAATCGTATATTTGCCATCCGAATTTTTAATTATGTTTAATTCAAGTTCAAAGATGGCAAGGTCAAACGAATCAGATGGAGTGATGAGAAATCACCTAGCAGCTGGTACCGAAGTTAAAGGAGATATTACCACTCAAGGCGACATTAGAATTGATGGAAAGGTAGAAGGTTCTATTACTTCTAAAGGTAAATTAGTTGTGGGTAATACAGGTGTTATTGAAGGAGAAATAAACTGCGTTACGGGTAATGTTTCTGGGTCTATCAGAGGAGTTGTTCATGTAAGTGAAATGCTAAAAGTTCAAGCAACAGGCAAATTAAGCGGAGAGATTACTTACGGTAAATTATCGGTAGAGCCAGGAGCCGAATTAGAAGGTAAATTGGCTATTTCTGGAAAGGTAAAGGACATTTCTTCAAGTGGACAAAAACAACGAGCAGCCGAAAAAACAGCCTAACACCATTATCACCCTTTCTGGGGTAGGTGCACAAATGGGCGTGACTATTTGGCTAGGCGCTCAATTAGGTAAATGGTTAGACGAAAAATACCCGTTAGATAAAAATTGGTTTACTATTGGATGTGTCATGTTTTCGGTGGCAATTTCTCTATACAATCTTATTCAACAAGTAAATAAGTTAAATAAATGATACGATTCAATCAATCCATTGGTCGGTTTTCTATCTACTTGTTTATTACCCTTGTTATTTCCTTTGGAATTCATTTTGGATACCTGATTTTTTTGGGGTCCGATACTAATTGGGTTGAAATAGCCACAACCTATGGAGTTAATTTTATTTTGGGCCTATCCATCACCTTAGTTTTATATAAGTTGAAAGACAAATATGCGCATTCTCTAGGCTTTATTTTTATGGGAGGGAGTATGTTTAAGTTTCTTATTTTTTTCATGGCGTTACAGCCCATTTATAAGGCAGATGGAAATATCTCCTCATTAGAATTTGGGTATTTCTTTATTCCATACGGAATCTCATTAGCTTTTGAGACTTTGTTTATAAGCCAGATACTCAATGAAACCAAATACGATTAGTTTCATTTACTAAATTATAATTAAATAATAGCCCTCTATAACTCAGTGATATAAAGCGATTCAGAGAATCGAAAAAATCCATAAAAAATACACGGTAAAATATTTAGTCAAATGAAATGGAAGTAGTAATTTTGCACCGTTTTTTAGACACCATTTATTGTTTGTTTGTCATGCAAAATAAAATAGTAGCAAATTTACTTCTAGCAGTGATGTTCGTTTTTTCATTCACTGTAATCGCTCAAGATCATTCTGATGATCATGGTCACGCTCCTGCTCATGGTGAGCCAAAGGATGTGAAAGCTGAAATCAAAGAAGGAATTGATCATCACTTAATTGATTCATACGATTTCACAATTACTCATGGAGTAAGCATGCCTTTGCCAGTTATTTTAATTGATAATGGTGTTCATATTTTCTCTTCAAGTGAATTTCATCACGGAGAATCTGTTGTAGAAAAAGGTGGAAACTATTACGCTATTGGTCATGGTAAAATATATAAGACCGATGCGGAAGGTACATTGCATCATGGTGAACCTAACGATAAAGGAGTGTCCTTTATTACCAATGAAATGCCACTAGATTTATCCATTACAAAGAATGTGTTCATGATTATGCTTATGGCTGTTTTCATGTTCTTCTTATTTAAAGGAGTGTCAAAGTCATATGGAAATGGTCAAATGCCAACAGGGGCTGGGCGTTTCTTAGAGCCGTTAGTGATTTTTGTGAGAGATGAAATTGCGCGTCCAAATATTGGTGAAAAGTATTACAAGAACTACATGAGCTACCTTTTAACGGTATTCTTTTTTATCTGGTTCTTAAACTTAGCGGGTATGACTCCTCTTGGAATCAATGTTACCGGTAATATTGCAATCACCTTTGCTTTAGCATTAATGACGTTTGTGATTACCAACGTAACCGCAAAAAAAGATTATTGGGGTCACATATTCTGGATGCCAGGCGTGCCAAAACCAATGCGTATTATTTTAGCTCCAATTGAATTATTAGGAGTATTTATTAAGCCGTTTGCTTTAATGATTCGTTTGTATGCGAATATGAGTGCAGGTCACATTGTATTGATGAGCTTAATCGGTTTAATTTTTGTTTTCAAAAGCTGGTTAGCTGCCGGTCCAGTTCTAGGTTTAACGCTTGCGTTATCATTACTAGAGCTTTTAGTGGCAGCTTTACAAGCATATATATTCACTATGCTTACTGCGCTTTACTTTGGTATGGCGGTGGAAGAACACGGTGATCACTAAAATTGTATATTAATAATTATTAAATTTTATATTA
>JBMYWA010000095.1:0-7301 GCA_049606935.1 Salibacteraceae bacterium | reverse complement strand
GAAGATAATGTAGTTACCAATAATTTTGAGAAAGTGGATACTGCATCCGAGTTTAATGGCACCTTTCGAGATATGGATGGAGATGATACATTAAGTGATGATGAAGATGCCATCCGTGAATTGAATTTAAAGCATACCGTTAGAGCAGATGATATTTCACATTCGGTTTACAAGGCGGAGTTTGTGAATTCTAAATCAAATATTTTGGTAGAAAAGGAATTGAACAATGACTATCATTTGTCTTATCCAGAATGGGATTATAAAACGAGAACATACAAACCTGATTTTTGTAAAATTTACCCTAAATATTTGCATGCTAAGACAAATAATTTTGCATCAACCGTTCTTCGCGAAAACGTAAAAACGAAGAATGAAATGTTTAAGCTTTTTGCCCAAGTGCATAATGAGTACGAGAAGGTAAATAAAGTGGTTTCAGGAGAAGAAATTGATTTTGATGCGGTAATTGATGCATTCGCAGAAATTAAAGCTAAGCGAACGCCTTCCGATAAAATTTACACTTCTAAGCGTAAAAGAAAAAAAGATCTGTCTGTACTGATTTTGATGGATACCAGTTTATCTGCCGATGGCTATACTAACAACGAACACGTGTTAACGGTTGAAAAAAACGCAGTTTTGCTCTTCGGTGAAGTTTTATCGCAATACGATATTTCTTTTCAGGTGGATACCTTTTCCACTAGAACAAGAAATAATTGCTCTTATAACCATGTGAAAACCTTTAAAGAAAATTGGAATAAAACCCGAAATAGAGTGGGATCCATTGAGGCCGAAGGCTATACTAGAATTGGCTCGGCTCTGCGACATGCAGGTTCCTTAATTGAAAAAGAGCCAACCAGTCGAAAATGGATAATTCTATTATCAGATGGGAAACCAAATGATTACGATACCTATGAAGGGGAGTATGGATTGGAAGATGTAAAACGTGCTTTGTTGGAGCTTGAAAATAAGCACATAAACGCATTTTCTTTGGCTATTGAACACCAAGCCAAATACTATTTGCCACAAATGTTTGGGCATAACAATTACAACATACTTCCTAAGTCTTCATACTTACCTGTCGCATTTAGTAAGTTTTATCGTAGAATATTAAATGGATGATTCTATCTGTCCAAAACCTGCCAACTTATATCAGTTATTGCCAATTTTCCTTGCCATATGGAGATAAACCGTAAAAATTTTGTGATTTTCATCATGCTAAAAGCAAAAGAAATTACCTGTTTTTCATGATGTATGTTCTTTTTGTAAATAAAAGACCTTTGCATCTTTAAATCATAAATTATTGTTAATTAATGTTTTAAAATTATTGTTATGATTAAATCTAGGTACTTAATTTATCTATCCGTTTTAGGGGCATTGACCCTATCCAGTTGCGGTGCCGAAAAGGTAAAAACTGAACCTGTAGCAGTTGATCCAGCTACCATTGCGGTTAGTGGTGAAATGGTTGCAGAACTTACTGCACCACCCATGGTTCCAGCCCCAGTGGGTAACAGAGCGGCAAAAAAATTAATAGTCGACATGGAAATTCTTGAACAAGAAGGAACCATGACCGATGGCGTAAAATATGTGTATTGGACTTTTGGAGGCTCTGTACCCGGAAGCTTTATTCGTACCCGCGTGGGCGATGAAGTAGAATTCACTTTAAAAAACCACCCAGATAATAAGTTACCACATAATATTGATTTACATGCCGTAACAGGTGCGGGTGGAGGTGCTGCCTCCTCTTTTGTTGCTCCAGGACATGAAGTTACTTTTTCTTTCAAAACATTAAACCCCGGTTTATATGTATATCACTGTGCTACAGCTCCTGTAGGGATGCACATTGCAAACGGTATGTATGGCTTGATTTTAGTCGAGCCAGAAGGCGGTTTACCTAAGGTGGATAAAGAATATTATGTAATGCAAGGTGATTTTTATACAAAAGGTAAAACCGGAGAGCCAGGATTACAACCCTTCGATATGCAAAAAGCGGTGGATGAAAATGCAGATTACGTAGTTTTTAATGGCGCTATGGGCTCTCTTACTGGCGATAATGCATTAACGGCCAAAGTAGGTGAAACCGTGCGGATCTATATGGGTAACGGTGGTCCAAATTTGGTTTCTTCGTTTCATGTTATTGGAGAAATTTTTGATCGTGTGAACGTAGAAGGTGGTTCTACCATAAATGAAAATGTTCAAACTACACTTGTTCCTGCCGGTGGAGCAGCTATTGTTGAGTTTAAGGTAGATGTTCCGGGTACATTTATTTTAGTTGATCATTCAATTTTTAGAGCCTTTAATAAAGGAGCTTTAGGAATGCTTAAAGTGGAAGGAGCAGAAAACAAAAAGCTATACTCTGGTAAACAAACAGAAGGGATTTATCACCCAGAAGGGGGTACCATCCAAAATATGCCAGATCAAGAATCAACCACTGAAGAGAAATCTATTATGAGTAGAGCAGAAAAGCTTGAGCTGGGTGAAATAGTATATAACAGTACTTGTTTGGCTTGTCATCAAGCAGAAGGACAAGGTATTGAGGGTGCTTTCCCTCCATTAGCAAATTCCGATTATTTAAATGAAGATATTGAACGTGCTATTGGAATTGTACTTCACGGCAAATCTGGTGAAATTACGGTGAATGGTAAAGTGTACAATAGTGTAATGACCAAACAGGCATTAAATAACAACGAAGTAGCTTCCGTGTTAACTTATATTTTAAGTAAATGGGAGAACGATGGAGATGAAGTTAATGCTATTGATGTTCAAAAAGTTAGATCTCAACATTAATGATTAGATTTTTTCTATTTTTTTACTTTTTGTTGGCTTGGTTTGTTGGATTTTCACAAGTCAACAATCTAATGAATGAGATCAAAGGGGGGACGTTTGTCCCCCTTTATGGCTCAGACTCATCTGAAGTCATGGTTAACGACTTTTTATTGGATACTTACCCAGTTACCAATCAAGAATTTTTGGAATTCGTAAAGTCAAACGAAAAATGGAAACGATCAAAGGTGATAAAGCTGTTTGCAGATGGTAATTATTTAACCCATTGGGTAAATGATACTACCCTAGCAAATAATATGTTATTAAACGCAGCCGTAACCAATGTTTCTTGGTATGTAGCTAAAGATTATTGCGCGCAACATGGAAAAAGACTACCTAGCATGGATGAATGGGAGTTTGCTGCAATGGCCAGCGAAACACAACCCAATGCTCAGGCTGATAGTATTTTTAATCAGCAAATAATTGAAGGGTACGAAACGCCTAAAACGTATGCCAAACCGGTAGGAAGTACGTTTAAAAATTACTGGGGAGTTTATGATATGCATGGACTCGTTTGGGAATGGACCATGGATTTTAACTCGGTATTGATTTCTGGAGAATCGCGCCAAGATGTAGACTCAGATGCCAACCTATTTTGCGGTGGAGCAGCCGTAAACTCTACTAATTTAATGAATTACGCAGCCTTTATGCGATATGCAATGAGGGGTAGTATTAAAGCAAAATATTGCATTAGAACCCTTGGGTTTAGATGTGCCAAAAACGTAGAATGATGAGAGTGATTTTTTCTATTATTTATATAACAGTTGCCGCAGTGGCTTTTATAGGATGTTCTGATAACTCAGCTGATGAGATTTCAGGTTCTAGTAAGGTGTATCAATGCCCAATGAAATGTGAGGGTGAAAAAACGTATTCTAAATCAGGTAGTTGTGTAGTGTGCAATATGGATATTGTACCAATTCAGGCAAAACCAGTTTTATCAGATGAAATTTCAGAGGAATCTATTTTTAATTTAACCTCCAAATGGACTACCCAAAACAATCAAGAAATTGAAATTAAAGCCCTAAAGGGAAAGGTTTTAGTAGTAGTGATGATTTATACTTCATGCAAGGCTGCTTGTCCGCGATTGGTTGCCGATATGCGAAACATTCAAAAAGAAATTGGATACAATGATGAGGTTAATTATGTTATGGTCAGTATTGACCCAGAAACAGATACTCCAGAACGGCTAAAAGAATTTGCCATAGAAAATGAAATGGACAATGAACAATGGACCTTTTTAAACGGGTCTATAGATGATGTACGTGAACTTGCCAATGTACTCGCTGTAAAATACAAGGCTATTTCACCCATAGATTTTTCTCATTCTAATATTATTAGTGTGTTCAATCAAGGCGGTGAAATCCAATATCAAGAAGAAGGTTTAGGTGTGGATAACAAAGGAATTATTAAGCATGTAAACGAATTAATTAAAAAACAAACGAATGACTAAAAAGCTTTATTATCCACCTGGAGGGATTCTTATTTGGTTAATAATAATTTTAGAGATATTCACTTTCTTAGGGGCTATTCTGGTTTTTCTATATTCGCGAAAGGAGAATCTAGCCGATTTTGAAATTTCTTCCAATACCTTAAATCCTATTGTTGGTACATTAAACTCCATTGTTTTAATAACCAGTGGTTATTTTATGGCAGAATCCATAAATCGCTTAAAAGAAAACCAAAATCAAAAGGCCGCTAAAAACATATTGATAGGCTTGGTTTTGGGTTTGGTTTTTTTAGCCATAAAGGGTTCAGAATATGCATTGAAAATTGAAGCAGGTTACACTTTAGGATACGATACGTATTTTACTTTTTATTGGTTATTAACGGGCTTTCACTTTGTGCATGTTCTTTTTGGAATAGGTATGCTTGGCTTCATGTATAGTGCGGTAAAGCAAAAAAAATACGACTCCAATAATTACGCTGATGTAGAGTCTAGTGCGGTATATTGGCACATGTGTGATTTGATTTGGATTCTAATATTCCCAATACTATATCTTATTTAATGCGCCTTATGACAAAGCTATTTTCAAATACTGGAGTATGGATTTCTTTAATTGTGCTATTAACCATAAGCACCCTTTTTGCCGAACAAGGATTGGATTTCGCTATTTACATTATTGTTACTTTCAGTAGTATTAAATTCATTTCCATTAGCTTTCAATTTATGGAAGTAAAAAATGCACACCCCGCATGGAAGGCGCTAGTTCTACTTTTTGTGTTGGTTTATTTAACGGGTGTTTTGGTGCTATATTAAAAAGTTATGCAACCCATGTAACTTTTTCTATTTTCGTTACACTAACCTTATACGAACACATAAGTGTGACGAATGACAAATAAACAAAAGCAAACATATTTCTTACAACTATACGAGCCTATTCATGACAGGTTCGAGCGTTTCTGCAGAGCGCGAGTGTACGGAGATATGGAGCATAAAGATTTAATGAATGAATCTTTATTGTTAGCCTTTCAAAAAATCGATTCCTTACAAAAGGAAGATCAATTTTTGTCATTTTTAATCGGTATCAGTGTTCGGTTATTAGCTAATAATCATAAAAAGAAGAAAGAAAATTTATTGCCTGTAAATGCGCATTTAGAGGTTATAGATGTAAACGCACAAACCGACTCGCTATCGGAGGTGTACTTTCTTTACCAAGCGCTGGCGTTGTTGCCAGCAGAACAAAAAGAATGCATTATTCTATTTGAAATCTCCGGATTTTCAATCAAAGAAATAATGCAAATTCAAGACGTTTCAGAGTCGGCAGTAAAACAACGGCTTAGAAGAGGGAGAATGCGATTAAAAGAAATACTAACGTTCGAATCAGAACATAAAACTACGGAGGTGAAATATGGAAATGGATAAAGATCAAAAACTAGACGATTTGTTTAGCCAAGCCCAAAATGATACTCCTCAAGTAAGTTTTGATGAAATGCAAGATTCTTTCTTAGCGCATGTAGAAAACCCATCTATGATGGATTCGGCTACCGAAACGTCCAATTTATTTACCATTAAAACTTGGACTATTATGATTACTACCATATTAACAACAGGAATAGCAATTGGGTATTTAACTGGCTTTTTTAATACAGATGAAGTATTAGTGGAAAACCGAAAAATGCCGGTAACTACCATGCCTATTGAATTAACAACAAATCAATTAACCGCTTTAGAATTGGATGAATCAGAACTTGAGATTCCAATGGTTGAAAATGATTTAGTTTATTATTCAGATTTATCACAAAATCAAAGGATTGAAAATGTAACAGAACCAAAAAAATTGAATCCAGCCGACCTTAATGAAGAACCAGCTTTGTTTATAGATACACAACAGGTTAAAGAAGATTACAGATTTCCGGTGTTAACCGCAGAGGAGAAAAAATTGTACGCCAAGCATAAGGCCAAAATGGTAAAGCAATTAATAAAGCGAGATAAAAAAATGTATGCCTATATTCCATCTGGTACAATGAACTATGAGTTTGCTGAAATTACTGTTAGACCATTTCATATGCAGAACTCTGAAGTGACCAACTTTCAGTATCGAACCTTTTTATTTGATTTATTGGAACAAGGAAGAAAGGAAGACTTTTTAATGGCTAAACCGGACCAAAGTCTATGGGCTAAAGATTTTCCGGAGTATAATCAACCCATGGTAGATTTATATTTTTCGCACCCTGCATATAACCAATATCCAGTAAATAACATAAGTAGAAAAGGAGCAGAATTGTATTGTGAATGGTTAACGTCAGAAGCGAATAAGGTGCAACAATCGAAAAAGAAACCCGAAATAAATGATGTAAGACTACCTACTATTTTTGAATGGGTTTATGCGGCTCGTGGTGGAATGAAAGAATCTCCCTATCCATGGGGAGGACCCTATAATAGAAATGCAAAAGGATGTTATTTAGCTAACTTTAATCCGGAAGGGGAAAGCCCAGATGAGGATGGAGTTATGCTAACCGCTAATGTTTATTCCTACTCACCTAACGATTATGGGTTGTATTGCATGAGTGGTAATGTGGCTGAAATGGTTTACTACATTGGGGGTAAATCAGAACCTGGAACAAAAGGTGGGAGTTTTTTGAGTAAAGCAGAAAATATTCAAATTGATGGTAAAGATGAATTTAAAGGAATTACAAGTCCCAACGTAAATATTGGTTTTCGAGTGGTTATTTCATACGGAATTGTGGAAATTCCGCAGATAAAAGACATGAATTAAACCTTGATCTTTACATTTTGTAAAGGAAGCGCAATTGTAAAAGAGTTACAATTGCGCTTTATTTTTTTGAGCATTTAAATAAGCTTCTACCGCTTTTTTAGTAGTAACCCAATTTCTACCTTCTTTATGAGCGTCAATTTTTCCTTGCCTGGCAAGTAAACTAACGTATTCTTGACCATAGGGTATACTTGGATCCTGGACAATATTGGTAATAGATTGGTAATCTTCATCCATATCCGGTAAAGCACTTAAATAGATGTTTATGGT
>JBMYWA010000094.1:0-7303 GCA_049606935.1 Salibacteraceae bacterium | reverse complement strand
TCTTCCGCTTATTCCGACCAATAAAATTATTATAAAAATTCTTTATCCATTCACCACATCGGGGAGAAATGCGGTAGGTTAGGAATACTGCAATTTACATTGTTTAATTAAAATAGGCCCTGCAATAAACACGCAGTTTTTATGATTTTTATCCACATGGAAGCTGGAAGTAAGAAGTCGAAAGTCCGAAGTCCGAAAACACCCTCGTATAGGTTGTTTTGCGATACCGGAAGCCAGGGGTTGGGAGTTGGGAGTTTTTATACCTTTCTCACTCCTTTTGCAGTATAAAAAAAGCCTTTCCAGGAAACTGAAAAGGCTTTTTGATTTGCAATTAGGGCATAAAGCCCAAGTTTCTCTACCTCATTAACTATATAAAGTTGTTAAGTAGTTTTTAATAATCTCGGCTTCTTCTTTTGAAGCCGCATCAAAATTTCGTCCTCGTTTGAGGTAAATGGTAATAGCGCGTTCTTCGGTTTCTTTTTGGGTAGCTAATTTTTGCTGTTTATACTTTTCGTTATCAAAGGTATGAAAGTATGTTTCGTTGCAACAGCCTCCATTGTTACCATTCGCTGTGTTTCGAGTACCGTAAATACCTTGATGCACTTGTAACGTTAAGGGCTCTTTAATGCCTGGAATGCTCACTTTTTTGAATTTCCATTTATATCCATTTCTTTTCGTATCTGGAAATTGAGCAAATAAGGCATCGGCAAGTTTTTCGGAGTCCTCTCCTACTATGACTAAATGGGTTCCCCCAAATGCACTAAATTGAGAACACTCTATTTGGTTATTTTTTTGAGCCTTTAATGGAATGCTCATGACTGCAAAAACCAGCAGTGTTAAAATGGGGTGTTTCATAATGTATTTGTTTTAAGTTACATAGCTAACGGAAATTCTGAGTTGATTATTGTTCGCATGTTCATTTACACCCCAACTCTACTCCCACCAATTCACGGTTTTCATGTCGCTTTTAAGGCGTAACTCCCCCAATTTAGGTACACATACGGGTAATTCTTTTTTATTAGCTTCGGCTAAAAAGCGCTCTACCGATTCCGTCCAGCTGTGTTGGGCTAAGGCAAAACCTGCCCAATGAAATGGCATTGCGCTTTGTACTTGCGCATCTTTTGCAGCTTGAATACTTTCTTCCGGAAACATATGAATTAAGTGCCAGTTTTGGTTGTATTGCCCTGATTCCATAAAAGCAAAATCAAATGGCCCTAGTCTATTTCCAATTTCTTTAAAGTGCTTACCATAACCACCATCTCCACAAAACCATATATTCTCGGTGTTGGTTTTAAATGCCCAACCACCCCATAACGATTTGGCTCGATCGGTTAATCCTCTGCCTGAAAAATGACGCGTTAGGGTAAATGTGATATTAATATCACCCAGCTTTTGGTCTTGCCACCAATCAAACTCGGAAATTTGCTCGGGTTTTACGCCCCATTTTTGCAAATGACGTCCTACCCCAAGTGCAACATAGTATTCGCTGACTTTGGGCAATAGCTTTTTTATGCTAACTAAATCTAGGTGATCATAATGATCATGGGTAAGCAGCACCACATCAATTTGGGGTAATTCGTCAATAATAGCCAGCGTATTTTGGCTAAAACGCTTTACCGGAAACGGAGATATTGGAGCGGCATTAGGCCCAAACATGGGGTCAATAAGCAAAGTTTTACCCGCCATACGCATCAATACCACCGCATGGCCAAACCAGATATATTTCATTTCATTGGCAGGTGACAAAAACGATTCTTTGTCAAACGGAATAATAGGAAGAGGTGCTAAGGGTTCGCGGTTTTTCTTGTCGAAAAACTGCTTATACATAAGCTTGGGTACGTCTTGAATGTTAATATTCATGGTAGTTTCTTCCAGATTCAGAAACTTTTTTCCATCCCAATGTTTAGATTCTGAAAATCTTGCTAATTCTTGTTTTGTAGCTTTTGCACCAAATTGCTTGCTCATACCTGTTTACTTTTCAAAAACGATCAAGGCATAACACCCAAACCGATTGAATTATCACACTATTTTTTCGTCTACCAACACTTGAAATGCGTCTTCCATTGTTGTTTTTAAGGGCATAAAAGAAACCCCTAGTTCCTTTTTAATCTTCGTATTATCGGCTTTAAACTCATGCTCAATATTGTTACGGATGTATCGCCAAGTAAAGAGTTTGTTGGTTAACGGTCCTACCAACATCACTAACCATTTGGGCAATGCTTTTTTAGGTATGGGATGCGAATGACCAAACTTAGGGAGTAAAGTTTGTCCCATTTCAAAAAAGTTGGTGTTGGTACCCGATGTAATGTAACGTCCTTTTGCTTTTGGGTTAAACCCTGCTTGATAATGGGCATTTGCTACATCTCTTACATCTACTACTCCAATACCCATACGTGGAACACCTGCTTTCATAGTACCATCACCCATTTGCTTAAGTACATTAAAAGTTTCGGAAGTTACTTCCTGTGGATTTAAGGGTGGACCCATTACAAAGCTGGGGTTTATGGTTACTAAATCCCAGCTAGATTGCGCACCAGCCATTTCCCATGCTTTTTTCTCGGCCATTGTTTTAGAATACGAATACGGCTGATACGCTAGCGAAGAGCCCGTGTTCCAAACCTCTTCGGTTAAAATACCATTGGGAGCCTTTGCTACATCGCTTACATCGTTATAAATAGCCGCCATACTACTGGTAACCACTACTCTTTTTACCGATGCTGTACTATTAGCGGTATCCAGTACGTTTTTGGTTCCATTTACGGCTGGGTCTACTAAATCTGTTTGTGGATTTTTGACCTCCAGTACAAATGGCGAAGCCGTATGGTATACTAGTTCACAACCCGCCATAGCTTCGGCATACGAACCAGGTTGCAATAAATCACTTTTAAAGTACTTGATGTTTCCAGATGTTTTTTCGGCAATAGCGTTTAAATGAGCTATCTTTTTGGTGTTTTTAGGATCACGAACGGCCGCATGTATAGTTAATCCATCTTCTAATAGTTGTTTCACTAACCAACCTGCTACATATCCGGTAGCCCCGGTAACCATTACTGGTTTTGTTCTGTCAATCGTTTTCATCTCTTTGTCTTTTTGGTTCTGAATTACCCAGCAAATGTAAATTCCTTCTAAGCTGCTTATTAAACACCTTTCACCGAAATTAAAACACAAATCGCTTTGTGCGTTTAATTCAAACTTTCTCTGTATTTGTTTGGGGTAAAGCCTGTTTTAGACTTAAATAATCGGCTAAAATAATGAGGATAATTAAAGCCTAGTTTATAGGCTATTTCACTAATGTTTTGGTTGTTACTTAGCAATAAGGTTTTGGCTTTTTCTACTAAAAATAGGTTTAAATGATCTTTAATACCCGAACCGGTTTCTTTTTTTAGCAAGTCGCTTAAATACTTTGGCGATAAATTGATTTGATCTGCGAAGTATTCCATTGAAGGCTGCCCTACCTGGGCAAACTGATCTCTTTGGTAATAATCCTTCAATACCGATTCGAACTGCGATACCACGTCTTTATTTTGAGCCGTACGTGTGTTGAACTGACGTTCGTAATAACGGGAACTATAATTTAGTAACAACTCTAACGAAGAAACAATAACCTTTTGGCTGTGATTATCAATACGCTCGGCAATTTCTGATTTCATCATGTCTACAAAATCTGTTAACACCTTTTGCTCTGCATCTGATAAATGCAGGGCTTCATGCACTTCGTACGAAAAGAAGTTATACGAATCAATGGCTTGGCCTAGCGATGTATTACGAATTAAGTCTGGATGAAAATATAGCATCCAGCCATTTACCTCGCCTACCTCTTGTGATCTCGCGGTAGACATTACCTGGTTTGGAGCGGTGAATATCAGCACCCCTTCATCAAAATCGTAAGTATTACGACCATAATCCATGGCACAACTAGCATCTTTCATGGCAATGGAATACATGTTAGTAGTGAATTTTAACCCTACCCATTCCTCTGGAATAGAAAGCCCTGCGGTATCAATAATACTAATAAGCGGGTTGGTAGGCTTAGATTTACCCATAAGTTCATGCAGGTGACTAATGGATTCTATTTTTAAAATTTCTTCTGACATAAATGCAATTATAATGACTACAAAATTCAACCAACATCCATGTTTATTTCTTACACAAAACACCGAATGATTAACACTTAATACTTTTTAAAAGTCTTTCTTTTTGGCGATTAAAACAATAGAGTCCTCTTTTTCAAATTCCTTATATTTACTTAAAGTAAGAATATTAAAAACACTAGAAAACAATGATTTAACTGACTCCGTATTTTGGTAATTCACATGCATTCCTTTAAACTCTTCACTTCCTTTTCCATACCAAAAGGAATGGCATATCACGCCATTTGAATTTAAGGTTTTTGCTTGTAATTTTACGGATTCCACCAATTCTTCTTGCGTGAGATGTTGCAGTACTTTATTAGAATAAATGGCATCAAACTTTTCCGAAGTATCCAAAGTAGCTGCATTTAAGTGCAAAAACTCTCCATCGGGAAAATGGCTATTCAGATGTTTTTGAAATTCTTCGGAGTAATCAGAACCTACTACCTGATGGGTTTTAGCCAATAATTCGTAATCCGTTCCAGGTCCAGAACCTAACTCTAATACCTTAGATTTTGCAGGAATCACCTTATTTAATTGACTTATTAGGTGTTGTCCATTAAACCCTTCAGCTGCTTTAATGTATTCCTTTACCGATTCGGAAGTATGGTAATAACGCTCTTCCATAGCTTAATACATGGTATTTCCGTTTAAGGTAGTTTCTGGTATTTCTTGCATGGCATCCCAATGCTCTACAATCTTTCCATTTTCATCAAAGCGAAAGAAATCCATAGTTACATACTCTTGGTTCCCGGGCCATACTTGATGTGTATGCAATGCCACCAACTCCCCTTCACCAATACAGCGCACAAATTCAATAGATTTATCAGCATACTCCTTACCCATACGCAAGAAATAATCAATAAATGGCTGTTTGCCATTTCCTACCAACGGGTTGTGCTGAATGTAATCGTCACCCACGTACATTTCTACCGCCAACTCGGGGTTACCATCGTAAGCCAATTGGTAAAATGCAATAGCATTTAACTTGTTTTCTTCTATATTCATATCAATTTGGTTTTTATGTGATACACCCACATTACAATTACTGGAGCCAAGATCATACCTGCCATCCATAGTAGTTTCTCGGTAAAGCTACCTTCAGAGAAATACACTTTAGCGAGTGTCCATATTCCAAATACGAAAAACAAAATGATTCCACCTTGAAGAGTCATTGCTGCCCCAGGATAATGTAGCATTTTAAACAATGCACCCACCGCCAACATTGCAGTTCCCATTACCCCAAAAGGCAGGAATAACACGGTATTATTTAATATTTTATTCATTTTATCAATTAAGCGTTAAGTGATTCTTTCACGTTTTAAAATCATATTTAAACAAAGCCAAGTTTCATTGTTTACCGGTACTTGAACCGATTTAGTGGGGTTAATTTCAAAACCCACCTTCTCGTAACATCTAATGGCAGCTTTATTGAAAGCAAATACATTTAAATCCACCTCCGAAACAGAAGTATCCTCAAAAAAGGTTTGCGCCATTTTTCGAATCATTTGCTCTCCTAATCCCTTTCCCCTTTCTGTATTGTTAGCAATAAGAACTCTAGAAAGCCTATGCTGCCCTTTTTGGTAATTAAACTCACAATGCCCAACAATCTTTCCCGAATCTTTTAAAACCACTTTAAATGGCTTTAAATCGGGATGGGCCAAGTAATTTCTCAACTGTTCATCGGTAACGGGCCAGGTAAATATGGTACCTGCAAACTGCACCATATCTTCCTCGGTGGTCATCCAACTTTTAAATAACTCAAAATCTGCAGAGGTAAACGGTAATAATTTGATCATAAACACTAATTCTTTAACATTGGATGTGTTCTAAAAATATATCCATAAAGTAAAGCAAAAACGGCATAAATTATAGTCAATACTACAAACACTTCCTTATTAATCTCCATTTTAGATTGAATTTTCATCAAAGCCATAACGCCCACTGCAAAATGCATAAAGTTACCTACCGCAATTGGCTTATTATAAATTCCACCAATGGTAATTCCTTTCGACATCCCATTCAACATGGCTAAACCTAAATAGGTAGCGCCTAGTAATTGGCAAGCTATAACAGCTACTGGATTATTTCCCGCTTGAAAAAAAGTCAATATTTCATCCGGTAAAAATGAAAGAGTTAACCCTATAGCCGCCATAAACGCAGCACTTCCAATCATTACATTTTTTGTATTCATATTCTAAATTTGACGAGTAAAAATATTAGATACAAAATAGGATACCCATTAATAGTTCTCAAATTGTATAAACGGTAATGCAAATCATTTTAAGCGAGTCACCATCCAATTTATTAAGTATTTTTCATCTACGATAGTCCAAGAATGACAATTACGATTCCCATTCCGGTCAAACCCTAATCCAGAGGTCGTAATCAACTCAATATCCATATGGTTTTGTGATAACAAATAAACGTACATTCCTGCTATATCATAAGAATTCATATCATAGTAAATCGCTCCCCTTTCATTCGACCACCAGTCGATATCTGGCTCATGAAACATCAATACGGATGATTTTTTTAATTGCTTTGCATTGCCCCCATCATTATCTGACGCACTATATACAGAAGCTTGTGTATAAGATTCTTTATTTTCATATGGGTTACCCAATCGCTCCATAAACACCTTTTGAACCAATTCAGCTTCAGATTTCATCCCTTTTTTGAAATATTTGTGATGCTTTAATGCGGAAAAATAAAAACGCTCCAAATCAAGTGGAGAATCAACGGAAAATACACCCGAAATTTTAATACCAAATCTTGATTTACCCTGATTACAAAATTGCGTATATTTTAAAGCTCGAGTTCCACTGGCTGAAATTCCACCAATAAAAATATTTTGCGAAGGAATATTGTATTTTTTCACCACCTCATAAACCATATCATCCAATAAAATCAATGGTTTTTCATCATAAAACAATTCAGGGAAATAATTGGAGCTTACAGTATACAATACTAAAAAACCATTTTCCAGGGCTAAATCCCTCCACTTAAAAGGATAAGATCTATCGCTAGGTAACTTTGGTAATCTGCTAAAATCCCGTATTAAAAGACCCTTTATGGAGGTGTTTTCGGGCAATACCGTTAAATAGCAATTAAAACTAGAATCCAAAGGGTTACGATAAGTATACTCAGATTTCTGACCAAAACCATTTAGG
>JBMYWA010000093.1:0-7341 GCA_049606935.1 Salibacteraceae bacterium | reverse complement strand
AAAAAAGGTTACTTCTAGAAAGAAATAACCTTTTAGTATTTTTATTTTTCACTACTAAAACATCTAATACATTATGCCGTATTGGGCCGTAACATACCCCTCTTCTTCTCCATCTAAAAGGGATACAGAAAATGTACTAATCTCGTTTGAGCTAAAAGACAAGGTATGCATTGGTCCGCTTTTTATCTCAGCATCAAGTTTAAAGTTAGAGTTATTACTTTTCAAGTCTTCTCCCGCTTCTTTCATAGTTACAAAAAGGGTATCTTGAATAACTACATATTTGCCATCAGGAGAGTTCACAACCGATACTATTCCTCTTTTCGCATTAGGAATTAGGTACACATCTGTAGGAAAATCTTCTGGCAATTCATGATTTTCTGTATTTAAATCCCATGAAGTGGTTGAACCGTCATCATTCGTCACTTCTAGATTTACTTCTCCATCTTCTCCGTGAAAGTCAATTTTCACACTATCGCCCGAAAGGCTTTCTGCTACAGCTTCTACAGCCGCTTCGGATACTTTATCAGTTACGGAGTCGCAAGAGATCATTGCAAATCCTACGACTAGAACGGATAAATACTTTTTCATTCTCATAATAATTTGTTTTGTTCATTTGCTAAAGTAACAAACGTATTTAAAAGTAGAGCCCATAATTTTCTCCGAAATAAAAGATAAACAGATGATAAAAATTCTATTGAAATTGGTGAATACCATTACTTTTGCCCCATGGAAAAGCAACTACCAAAAGACTATAAAATTCAGTTAGCATTTGATACACCGCAGGAATGGGTAGATTCAGCAATTGAAAATTTTGATAAATTCTTAATTGACCATGCCGATAATGAGCGTAAAGCTTCAAACATGGCTTTGGGTTTTATTGCTAAAGCACCAGAAAAGGTGGAAATTATTCCTGATTTAATTGACATTGCTTTAGAGGAATTAGTTCACTTTAAGCAAGTGTTTAAAATCATGACCAAGCGTGGTTTAGCATTTCCAAAACAAATAGAAAAAGATGAGTACGTAAACCGTTTAATTAAATCTTGTAGATCTGGTTGGAAAGAACGGTTTTTAGATCGTTTACTTATAGCTTCTATTGTAGAAACCAGAGGTGCTGAAAGGTTTCGTTTAATTGCGGAGAATCACCCTGAAATGGAAATGCAATCTTTTTATACGATGTTGTACAAAAGTGAAGACCGACATGGAAACATTTTTGTTGAAATGGGCCTTATCTACTATGAAAAAGAAGAGGTTATGAAACGATTAGAAGAAATGGTTCAAATTGAGGCCGAAATTTGTGCTTCTCTTCCTTTTAACGGTTTAGTTCATTAATAGTTAAGACTTTCTATATGTCATTTTCAAATTTAGGAGTTTCTCCATCGGTAATTAAGGCATTAGAAGGTCAAAATTATAAGAGTCCCTACCCTATTCAAACTAAAGCTATTCCAACTATTTTGTTTGGTAAAGATGTTTTAGGTATTGCAAAAACTGGCTCAGGTAAAACGGCTAGCTATGTTGTTCCTTTATTAATGCAGGAGCAACAAAGACAGGAAAATAAAGCGCGGCACATTTCTACTTTGGTCATGGTGCCTACCCGAGAACTAGCTACTCAAGTAAAAGAAGTATTTCAAACACTAGGTGCATTTTTAACAGAACCGGTTAAAACCATGGCCGTTTTTGGAGGGGTGTCTATTAATCCTCAAATGAAAGGGTTATTTGGAACTCAAGTTTTAGTGGCTACTCCAGGTAGGTTATTAGAATTGATCGAAAACAAGGCCATTCATTTATCTTCTGTACGTTCATTGGTACTGGATGAGGCAGACAAACTTCTTTCTTTAGGGTTTCAAGAAGAAATGGAAAAGATTTTTTCTCTACTACCCAAAAAACGACAAAACCTTTTATTCTCGGCCACTCTTGACGATAAAGTAGAATCTTTAAATAAATTGGTTTTAAATAATCCTCAGGTTATAAATGTGGAGCCTGTTTTGGAGCAAAATGAAGAAACGCTTATTAATCAGACGGGTTATTTTGTAACAGAAGAAAAAAAAGGTCCTTTATTACGCCACTTAATCAAAGAGCGAGAAATGGATCAAGTATTGGTTTTTGTTTCTTCTGTTTTTAAGGCAGATAATCTGGTTAAAAAACTTCGAAAAAACAACATTCTCGCAGCGGCCATTCATGGTAAAAAAAGTCAAGGTTCTAGAACCGATTCTTTAGTGAAGTTTAAGAATAAAAACATCAACGTACTTATTGCTACTGACCTTTTGGCTAGAGGAATTGATATTGAATTTTTACCATTCGTAGTAAACTATGAACTACCAAGATCGCCCAAAGATTTTGTTCACCGTATTGGCAGAACAGGAAGGGCTGAAAACCCAGGAGAAGCCATAACTTTTGTGACTCCAGATGATGCTCACCATTTCAAAATCATTCAAAAGAAAATGAAGAAATGGATTGATATGATTGACAGTAAGGAAATTTTATAACTAACCAATTTTAAAAGGACACGGCCATTTGAATTTGTCCCCATCCATAAAAACCTGTTCCTTTATACACATCTGTATGGATTAGATTTTTATATTGAACAAAGAATTGCTTGTAAGCTACGGTAATTCCATAAGTTAAATTTCCATTTGCATAGCCAAAATCACTTCTTCGATATAGATATGGGCTCTCTTTAAAAGGGATTAAACTACCTTGAACAGCCCCATTGTAAAACATTGACACTACGTTTAGCTCCACCAATCCGTAAACTTGCCAATCTCTACCTACAAATGTTTTCCGAGTTTTGGGTGTAGTATTTATTGACTTCCTTTTATTTTTAAACCAACGCATATCTTGCATGGTATACATTCCTTTTTTTGCGTTAGAATTTAGCATTCCATTCATACTTGTAAAAGAGAAATTAAACAACCCTACTTTCATTCCAACCCCAGCTTGAATAAAATTTTGATAAGATCCTATGTGAGCTATAGCATTAGTTGTCATTTCAAGGTATTCGGTGCTAATTGGAATTAAACGTTCATATTTCACTTCATAATCAAATATTAACCCATTTGATATTTGATTATCCCAACCATTTGGAATCGGGCTACCTATTTGTTGATGATACCAAAGCTGTAAATCTCCTGCTCCAGCAATAGGCCCTTGCACCCCAAAAAAGAGCTTTGTAATTAGCTTTCTCCCATTTTTATGATCGTTTGACTGCCTAGTAAACGTAAAATAAACCGCTCCAGAATAAGGAATATCAGTACTATCTACGCTAACCAAATAAATATTTAGAGGAGTATACATATCTTGGCCAAGAGATACTGCAAAATGACTATTACTGTTCTTTAACCCGTTTATTAATACGAATCTTGAGATTTTATTATTCAGTATTTGATCTGCAAACTCTAAATGCAGACCATTAGTAAAATACTTATCGGATTGTAAAGACCCCTGATACAAATCATTTTGAGAGGTTACCGATGCGTAACTAATTTGGCGATTAGCAATGATATCAGAATCGTGAATAGGTTGTGCAAAACCAACCATTCTCCATAAAACGATAACTGTAAGAACAATCCGTCTTAGCTTTCTAATCATTGACAAAAAAGTAATATTTATTTTTATACAATTTGAGGTTTAGGACTACATTAACACCCCATTTTTTGTTTTAATATTTGGAGGTAAATCCGTTTCGCCTAACATTTCTTTCAGGTCAATTTCAATGGTTCTACACAAAGAAAGCATGGGTATATCGTTTGCCATTCCTTGAAACGGGTTTTCAGAATAATCTCCTATAACTTCCATTAAAACATACACCAAACCAATAAGAGCAGTAATTGGAGCTGCCAAATACAACCCATAAGTACCCGAACTTATTAATTCAGGAATCATGCTAAACGGCAAAAGACTAATAAATATTCCAATAAAATACCTGCTCATGTTTGCGTATTGCCTCGGTAAAGGAAACTTTTTTATTCGTTCATTTTTACCCTGCAGAGTATAAAAAGAACGCAGTACTTTTTCCATTTCTATGTGTCTGAAATCATTTAATACGTTAGACTCTCTTAAGTGGGTCAAATCGCGAGATTGTTCGTTAATTATTTGAGTCGCTCTATTTTTAGAATTCTCAAACCTATTGCATTCCGCTTGTGCCAAGTAATCATTCAATTTGGTTTGACCTAATTCATCTTTAACTAGTCCTAAACCAAAAGTTTTTTGATAGCGTTTGGCTAATTTTCCGGTGCTTCCACTCTGACTAATGTGTTCCCATTCTGTAGGAATTAATAGTTGAGATCTATGTACATACAACCAAGCAATATGGCGGTAAACCAATCTTTTTTTAATCTCTTTTAAACCTTGTTCTGCTAATTTATCAGACTGAAAAAATGAAGTAACAAATCCATCTACATACATTCCCCATGTACGACTATCATTTACAATTCCGCCCCAAATTTTACGTGCTTCCCACATCCTATCGTAGGCTTGATTGTTTTTAAAACCCACATAAAAGGCAACAGCGGTACCCACCACAGAAACGGGTAACCAGGGAATCTCAATTTTTAATATTCCTACATGATACAAATAGGTAATGCCTCCCATTAAAATTAACAACCAAACAACATGATGAAAGGTCCAACCCAATAAGCTTTTAAGCTTTATTCCTTTAGTAGCTATCATAATAAAAAATGAATTCCGAAAATAAACAATAAAAGAATCGAGGTAAGAGAAATCTTATCTGAAAAAGGGGAAAAATTAGAACGAAAAATGAGAATTTACATTCTTATTTCGCTAATTTGAAGAACAGGTTCAATATCTGTGTAATTAGGTACATCTGCCTGAAACTTTGGCATATGCGGCAAAAACTCACTTTTAAAAACATCCATAGACTCAAAAGTTAGATTTCCAATAGCTTTGAAAGGTGAATCACCAATACCCACATTTAACTCCATATTTTTAAGGGCAGTGCCAACGGTTTCTTTTACCATTGGCAAATGAGAGTTTTGATAATAGTCCACATCAAATTTATCGTCTGCACTACCTTTATACATTACGCTTACTTTAATCATTGATTTAATTTTTATGAGTTGTTAGATTTAATTTATTCTGTAAATGAAAACGAGCAAAAGCCAAAAGCACTTTTTATTGCAAATTATTTGACCGTTTAACTTTATAAAGTTCTTAATTTTGGGTAAAGGTAATCTAATATTTAATGCTCCTAACCACGTTTAAAACATCACTTAGATCCAATCATCCAGTTCAATCTAAACGTAATTGTACTATAATCATCTACCTCAAAAAATGGCTGTTTGCTATATTGTGACTGAGGTAAAGAAGTATAATCAATTGTAAAATTGATAGGCACATTTGTAAGTTTGTAAAAAGGAACTTGAACACCAAAACCATAAGTCAACTCATTTAATTGACTGAAATTAGACTCTATTCCCAGATCATCTACATTTTCTTGATGGTGACCTATGCGCAAGGCTACTATTTCCATAACCAATAATTCCGCTCCCACAGAAACACCTCCTCTAAATTCAGAGTTTGCAAGATTCATGTAGTCCACCTGAGCTAACCAATTAAAGGTTTCTAGGGTATCAGATAACCCCGCAATGGTATGTTCTCCGGTATAGTTTATACCTATCCTACCAATTACGGGTAACGCGGGTTGAAATTGATTGCCTTGCAGCTCCATTTTAAGGACCGCTGAATTAACATTTGTACAGCTTACTCCCAAATTAATAAAATGAGAATTCTTCTTTTTGGTGGTAAATTCAAATTTCTTTATTATACCGAGGTCTAAGTAGTAAACATCCATATTTTCACCAATGAGGTTGTGAATTAAAGAATTTACATTTAACCCTATTAATAAGTTTTTTATGGGCTGAATTGACCCATTTAGGGAATAAATTGAATGAAATGGAATATTGGGTAATGCAATGGGGTTTCCATGTTCATCGGTTAGTATGAGCTCTTCTCCTATCGAAAAATGATTCCTGCTAAAACCAACCGAAATAAACTCATTAAAATTATACCCCGCACTCAAATACGAAAAATTAGCCTCGTTTGTAAAATAATATTTTGAAGAAAAAGAAGAATTTAGTTCCATGCCTTTTAAGGTAGCGGTTCCCGCAGGATTGTAAAAAATGCTGGCCAAATCTCCATCAATAGCGTTATACGATTTTCCAAGTGCAGTTGCCCTAGCACTTGGAGGTCTACTAAAATAAATTTCACCAAAATATCCGCCATCGTACTGAGCAAAAAGTACTATTGGAAAGTGAATAATTAAAAGAGTAAGGAGGTAAAAAAAGGTCTTGAAATACATAGGTAATCTTTTATTGGTTAAAATCTAAAAGGAGTATGCATATCCCAAGGTCATGTAAAGACTAATATCTTCTCTGCCTCGGTAATAATTGTTGGGTCTAAATGTATTTATTGGATCAGTCCACAATGCCAAGGGGGTTAATTTTAAAGCCGAATTTTCATTAATTTGATGATTCAATAACCCACCAAAACCTATGCTCATAAAATTACTAACATCCGATAGTTTCTCGTATGGGTCGTATGTAACAATTTTTTCACGAGTTAATCCCATACCGAAGAAATATCCCAATGCCCATTTTTTTTCTGTATTTAAGTGTTCTAAAAACAAAGATGTGGTGGAGGTTGTTATTTCCCCTTCTCTAGGGTAATTCCAATAATTGGCTTCATAAACCGTGCTTATATATTGGTAATTAAATTTAAGGCCAAAATAGGCCTCTTTAGGCTGGTATTTTAGGTGAATAACCGATGTAAAACCAGGTTTAAAATTAATGTAGTTTTCATTATCAATATCTTCTCCTAGGTACGAAGCACCTGCTCCAAAATCAAAACCAACCGATAGTTTTTGAGAGTACACTGAAATATAAAGACTTAAAAAAAGTAAAGTAAGAATTACTGAAAATTTCATAAGAAATAATTATGGTTATCAAAAAAGTAAGCTGAAGCGAATATAACAGACAATTGCTTGAAACAAAAACATCGGTTAAATGAAAACTATAATTATTTCATTAGGCAGTTTTACTAAATAGTCTACCCCCTATTATCATTTATCGAATAAACTAAAAAGATTATATTTACACCCTACATATACTTGAAAACTATGCTAAAAAATTTACTTTCAAAAACACTTTTAGGCGCACTGCTTATTTCTGTTGGCAATGCTAATGGCCAAGAACCTACTCAACCAAACCACGAAAAACGTGTTTATGTAAACGATGGCAATACCTACGTGCAAAAATCATTACCTATTTACTTTATGTTTTCTACCTCTAAAGGAGGAACTCAATATCCGTTAACAAGTAAAAAGTCTGC
>JBMYWA010000092.1:0-7630 GCA_049606935.1 Salibacteraceae bacterium | reverse complement strand
GAATTTAAGGTGGCTGCTATGGTTAAGCTATTTCCCGAAGGGTTCACAATATTTTCAATCAAGGCGTTTCTACAACAGGATTGCCAAGACATGGTCCAAGTATCACAATCTGGATTTAGCACTACTACGTCTTGATAAATATACTGTTGCATTCCAGCTAGTGGACCTCCATTACAAGTAGAATTAGCCTTATCTGCATCACATAATTGAGAAACCTCTGTACCAAAGTCCGGGTTAATAAGGGGTAAATTAATACCTGTTAGATTTCCACAAGGGCTTTCAAAGGATACAGATTGAGCAGCCGTTCCCATTCCAATACCATCACAATCTCTAAAAAGATTTAAGGTAATTAAATAGGTATTGGGCCCTATACACTCATACTGAAAGTCTCCACCTGCAATATGCGAAGCCTCAGTGGTTTTTGGTGCTAAAAGAAGCGTAAGAAACGCTATAGAAAATAATGTGTTAAATATTTTTTTAATCATAATATCAAAATATTAATATGCCTTAAAAGTATAGTTTTAATCAATATAAAATTGACTAACAATTCTAAAACGAAAGCAGTGGGTTAGGGTTGCCTAAAAAAAGAAGAACTTGAAAAAAAGACTTTAAATATGTTCTAGCATTTCGGTAACCAATTCTTTTGTTCCATAGGTGTGTTTCCAACCCCAATCTTCACGTGCATGTGAATCATCAATACTCTGTGGCCATGACGAAGCAATTACATCTCTTTCGTCTGGAGTATAGGTAATGGTAAAACCCTCTTTTTGAGCAGCTATTTCAGAAGCTAATTCAGATGGTGAAAATGAATCAGCCGCTAAGTTGTAACTAGAACGTACCTTGATTTGTTCGGCAGGAGCCTCCATAATGTCAATGGTAGCTCGAACCGCATCTTCCATCATCATCATTGGTAGGGTAGCGTTTTCATTCAAAAAACATTCGTAGCTATTGGTCTTTCTGGCTTGGTGAAAAATATCAACCGCATAATCAGTTGTACCACCACCGGGTAAAGATTTCCAACCAATTAATCCAGGGTAACGAATGCTTCTTACGTCAACTCCATAACGATTAAAATAATACTCATTCCAACGTTCACCGGCTTGTTTAGCAATGCCATAAACAGTGTTAGGATCCATTATAGTATCTTGAGGAGTGTTTTGTTTGGGTGTGGTAGGTCCGAAAACGGCAATTGAGCTTGGCCAGAAAATTTTGTCAATAACTTTGTCTTTTGCCAAGTTTAAAATGTTGAAGTGGCCATCCATACTTAATTGCCAGGCATAGTCTACATGCTTTTCTGCGGTAGCAGATAAAAGAGCTACTAAATTGAAAACGTTTTTGATTTCATATTTATCTATAATAGTTCTCAAAGCATCTTTATCAAGGATGTCTAGCTTTTCGTAAAGACCTCCATTACCTTCTTCCTTAATGTCGGCAGCAATAACATTGTTTTCTCCATATTTAATTCTAAGGGTTTCAACTAATTCGCTTCCTACCTGACCTAATGCGCCTATAACTAAAATGTTTCCTGTCATATTACTCCATTTTATCCATTCAAAAATGTGGCGGCAAAAGTACTGTACTTTTAAGAATTTACCTTTATTATTTTAAGCCAAATTGGATAATAAGTGATGTATTTTCGAACGGAAGAAAAAAATAAATTTAGCAACCATGTAATAATTTGAAAAATTAGCCACTAACTAAGAAAACACGTGTGAGTACTGATTTTTATACCATATCAATTTTACCATATGCCGGCATCATTATTAAAATATGTCGTGCTTATACCAATAATCAAGAAGACTTTGAAGATTATTATCAAGAGGTGTGTCTCCAAATTTGGAGAACGCACAAAAACTTTAATGAAAAATCAGAATGGTCTACCTGGATTTACCGACTTAGTTTGAACGTTTGTTTGACCCTTCTTAAAAAGGAGAAAAACAATAATGATTTACGCAGCTCTGATTCCATTCCGGATGAAATCATGGAAGATGAGATTTTTTTTACAGACGATTCCTTGAATTATCTTTACGATGCCATTCGTCAGCTGAATGAGGTAGATAGAGCAATTATTTTGCTGTACTTGGAGCAAAAAACATATCAAGAAATAGGCGATATTATTGGCTCGAACGGAAATAGTATTGGGGTAAGAATCAAACGAATTAAAGAAAACCTTAAAAAATTATTACATGGAAAAATCTATTGAAAATATTTGGAATCACGGATTTCTGGAGGAGGGAGCCTTAGTTGCACCTAAAATCAACAAGTTATATGAGGCAAAGTCAATTAGTACGATTGATAAATTTAAGAGTATGTACCATAAAAACTATTGGTTTATATGGATTTTATTATTGGTAAATGCCTTTGGTTCATACGCTTTCACTAACATATACTTGGCCGTAATTATGGGAGGACTTTTTGTGCCAATTTTGGTTTTGAGTAAAAAGCAAATAGCCATTATGGATGCTATTGATCCTTCCCAATCTAGTTATCAATACTTAAAATCCTTTGATGATTGGTTGCAAAAAATGATTAATGACTTTTGGGTAGTATACCGTTTCTTTTATCCGCTATACTTTTTGTGCATGGTGGCATTTTTAGGGCTTATGGAAACCGGAGATGAGGGCGAACATATTCCAATGGTTTACCGAATTTTAGAAAGTGACCAAGTTTTTAAAGTTGGCGGAATTCCTGTTATTTGGGTAAGTGTAATCTTGTTAATAACTGGAGTAATTGCCTTTTTTAGTAGAAGAATTTATATGGTAGATATCCGGCTGGTTTATGGAAGGTTAATGGATAAAATGAAAACCATGATTCACGAAATGGAGGAGTTGAAAGGTAGCTAAAAATCATAAAAAAGCCCGATGAAGAATTTTCATCGGGCTTTTTTATCAGATAAATATTTTAAAACTTAATACAAACATTTTTAGGTTCGGTAAAGAATTTTAGTGCCTCAAAACCACCCTCTCGGCCAACGCCCGAATTTTTAACCCCACCAAAAGGAGTTCTTAAATCTCTAACTAACCAGCAATTAACCCAAACAATTCCGGCATCAATTTTACCAGCAACACGGTGTGCTTTTTTAAGATTAGAAGTCCAAACGGTAGAAGCTAGTCCGTACTCGGTACTGTTGGCCATCATTAAAACTTCTTCTTCCGTATCAAACGGAGTAATGGTAACTACAGGTCCAAAAATCTCTTCTTGATTGGTTCTACAGGTATAGGCCAAACCTTCAATAATGGTAGGGGCTAAATAGTATCCATCTTTATACTCACCATCAAGCAATACTCGATGTCCACCGGTTAATACGGTACCACCTTCTTCTTTTGCTAATTCTACATATGAAAGCACTTTTTCCATATGAGGTTCAGATACCACTGCACCTAATCGGGCATCAGGATCTTCAGGATTACTCACCTTCATCTTGCTCACTTTCTCCACAAAAGCATCTCTAAATTTGTCATAAATAGGGCGTTCAATAAAAATTCTAGAACCACATAAACAAATTTGTCCTTGGTTGGCAAAAGAGCTTAAAACCGTTGTTTTTAAAGCGTCTTCAAAATCGCAATCTGCAAAAATGATATTTGGGTTTTTCCCTCCCAGCTCTAATGATAATTTTTTGAATTTTGGAGCAGCTACCGAGGCAATATGAGCGCCTGTGGTGGTTCCTCCAGTAAACGAAATAGCTTTTACATCTGTACTCTGTGAAATGGCTTCGCCTACTTTGTGGCCTAAGCCATGCACAATATTAAGTACGCCAGCAGGCATGCCCGCATCTATACAAATTTGCGAAAGCAAATAAGCGGTAAACGGTGTTACCTCCGATGGTTTTGCTACTACACAATTCCCAGCAGCTAAAGCTGGAGCAATTTTCCAGGTAAATAAGTATAATGGTAAATTCCATGGTGAAATACACCCTACAACTCCTAAAGGATGACGGGTGGTATAATTGATAGCCAGGCTTTCCATTTCATGACTTTCTGAAGCAAAATGTAAAATTCCGGTTGCAAAAAAGTGAAAATTATCTCGTGCTCTTGGAATATCTACATTGGTTGCCAATTTTAGCGGTTTCCCATTATCTCTACTTTCTGCAGCGGCTAATTCTGGCAAACGCTTTTCAATAAGTTCAGCTACACGCATCATAATTTTTGAGCGATATTCTTTAGGTTTACTACCCCAAGATTCAAAAGCATCTTTTGCAGCCCTTACTGCTAAATCGATATCTGCTTCGGTTGAATCAGGAATGAGTGAATATACTTTTCCGGTACCTGGCTCTATATTATTTAAATAGTCACCAGAAACTGGTGCTACTAGCTCTCCGTTAATGTAATTCTGAATTTTTTGCATGCTAAATTTTTAACCAATTCTAAAGGGTGTAAAAATAAGGTTATATAGAATAAGAAGTAAGCCATTTAAGTGCCTAATTAATTTTTGTGAGAAGTATCCATTAATCTAGTTAACCTAAGTGAATTAATGGTATGGGTATAAATGTTTTCTGGGTTTCAACTCGTTTTAAAAACGTAAATGACTTTTATTTGCAACACACACACACATAAAAGTTGAATGATTTATCATTTTCTAAAAAGATTATATGCGCTTACTTTCAAATCCTATTTCAAGGTACTGAAAGTTACCGGGCTTGAAAACATTCCTTCAGGTCCTATAATTTTTGTGGCTAACCATCCAAGTACTTTAATGGACCCCATAGTTATTGCAACCCTGCTTAGAAAGAAAATATATTTTTTAGCTGCTGCTGAATTTATGGGTAAGGGATTGGTGACTAAGTTTATGCAATCCTTTCTAAATATGATTCCTGTATATAGGCCAGATACTTTGCCAGGAGAAGCGAAAAAAAATGCCGATGTTTTTTTTAAGTGTTTTGAGCATTTAGGAAATGATGGAGCTATTTTGATTTTTCCGGAAGGGAGCTCTAAAACTCAACGAAAACTTAGGCCCATTAAAACAGGTGCGGTTAGAATTGCTTTGGGAGCACAAAAGGATAATGGTAAAATGGTCAATATTGTTCCTATTGGTTTAAATTACTCCAATCCACACCAATTTAGATCAGAGTGTTTTGTAAGTGTGGGTAAACCAATAAACGTTGAGTCAGAGGAACTGAAGGATTGTGAAGATGATAATTTGGCAATTAAATTCACGGAATTGGTAGAAAGTAAATTACGTGAAAATGTAATTCATCTCGAAGATGAAAGTGTTTTTGAATTATTTGAAAAAATAAAAAAGATTGTGCTTCATGAGCAACAAAATATGGAAGGTAAAACCCCATCTCAAAAGAGTCAGTTTGCTTTAGGGCAACACATTCAAGATGCGCTTACCTACTTTTCAAACACCAAGCCTGAAGAGGTTCAAAAACTAAACGAAAAACTCGATGCATACATTGAAAGAGTCGAATTTTATAACGTAACAGACGCCTCTATTTCTAAAGGAAACCCTAAAGTTACTTGGGGTGATTATTTGAAAATTTTACTGGGGTTGCCGTTTTATTTATTGGGGATGGCGTGTAATGCTTTACCTTATTATTTAACCACCTTAGCCTTTAGAAAAATGAAGGTAGGACATCAATTTGTGGGCTCCATAATACTAAACATTGGTTTGATTCTGTTTTTGCTATGGTATGTAGTAGTAGGGGTTGCCACGGCCAATTTGTTTAATGAATGGTGGCTTGGAATAGTTGCCGTTTTAATTATGTACTTATCTGGTAAATTTACACTGCGATATATTCCATTAATTAATTTCTGGAAACAACAAGGAAATTGGAGTAGGGTATTAAAGCGAGATAGAAACATTTTTGAGTCTCTTAAAGCAGACAGAGCTGCAATTATCGATAAGATAATGGCTTATCATAAACAATATGATGAAAAACAATAATTGAGTAAAAAGACCGTCCTTACTCTATCATAATTTTTCCTTGTTTTTGTAATAATAATAGTCCCTTGCCGTTAGTCGGTTTTATATACATTTGGCAACTATATTTTGAGACTATAAAATCACGTAAATGTCTGACAACAATTCTAATCAAAACAACGATTTTTCATCTGCAAGTTTATTATTTTTCATTCTAAAATGGCGTAAGCCAATTATTATTGTGATGGCTCTTACAGCTATTACTTCGGCTGGAATATCGTTACTTATTACTCCAAAGTATTTGTCTACCGCAATATTCTTCCCGGCAAATAACTCCTCTTTATCTAAGGGTTTGATGACCGAAGATGCACAAGGTAAGAATGACCTTTCTAAGTTTGGAGAAGAAGAGCAAGCAGAAGCCATGCTACAGATTTTGAATAGCGATAAAATTAGATGGCGTCTTTGGGGTAAATACCAAATGATGGAGCATTATGAAATTGACCCTAGTGATAAATATGCCCAAACCCAACTATCAAAAACTTGGGATGACAACGTAAGTTTTAGACGAACGGAGTTTAACTCTATTCGTATTGATGTTTTAGATACCGATAAGGATTTAGCGGCTACTTTGGCAAACGAAATTGCTTCTTTGGTGGATACCATGCGTAACGAAATGATTCAGGCTAGAGCCCAAGCAGCCTATGAAATTATGGATGAAGAATATAATGGGTTGGTTAGTTACATGAAAGAACTAGACGATTCGTTAACCGTTTTACGTAATAAAGGGGTTCAGGATTACGAAAAGCAAATAGAAATGATTACTGGGGTGTATTACCAGGCTATTGCGGAAAACAACACCCGTGCTGTAAATCAGCTTCAAACACAACTAGACACATTGGCAAAGTACGGTTCGGCATCAAAATCAATGACAGAAAACCTTGAGTTTTTGCGCGAAAGGTTGGTGTTATTGCGTGGTAAATACGATGAGATTAAGGTAGATGCCACCAAAGATTTAACTTGGAAATTCGTAGTAAATGAAGCAGTAGCCGCAGAGAAAAAAGCATACCCAATTAGATGGTTAATTGTATTGGTTTCTACTTTAGCTTCTTTATTATTGGCTGTTTTAGTAATTATTGGAGTAGAAAACTACAATAAATACGCTGCACAATTGAAAAACTAAAAAGTGATTCTCACTTTTGGAAAACCAACTTTCATATAAAATTTTTTATCAGGCACTAGGTCTGTTTGCGGTTGTAAATGCATTCTTCATTTATATGGAGGTGTTTTACTTTATGGCTGTTCCCATTGCATTAGTAATAGTTGCTTTGGCTTTGTTTAAACTGGATTGGCTTTTAATGTTAATCATGTTTTCAGTTCCAATTTCTCTTACTGTTGAAGATGTGGGAGGGGGTATGGGGTTAACCCTACCTACAGATCCATTATTATTTGGAGCTATGCTAGTGTTTGTGTTAAAAAATTTATTTGACCGAAGCTACGATATTAAAATCATCAAAAACCCAATAACCATTTCGGTAATAGCTATGCTGGTATGGATGTTTTTTTCGGTGTTATTTAGCCGACTTCCAGTAGTATCCATTAAATTCTTTTTGGCTAAGCTATGGTTTATTATTCCGTTCTTTTTTGCAGGTGTTTTACTTTTTAAAAATCCTAAAAACATAATAAGAATTACTTGGTTATTTGCGGTTCCAATGACGGGCGTTATTGTGTATACTATTTCTCGTCAATATGCCCGTGGTTTTGATATGCAAGC
>JBMYWA010000091.1:0-7815 GCA_049606935.1 Salibacteraceae bacterium | reverse complement strand
CGGGGTCTGAAAAGTCATCGAAACTATCCATTCCTGCACGCACGGCTTTTTTGCGCCATACCCCATCGGTAATTACTTTTTTGATATCCTCACCTGCTCGGTAAGCCGTAAGGATGTCGGTTTCGGACTTTGAAAACAAACAGTTTTTCATTTTTCCATCAGCTGTTAGCCGAATACGGTTGCAGGTATCACAAAACGGATTAGACACTGTACTAATAACCGCAAACTTTCCAATTGATCCTTTTACTCTGAAATTCTTACTCACATCGTTAGGAGCATCTTCTACCCGCTCCACGTTATCCTTTCCGAAATGATTTTCTGCTTTTTCTAAAACATCCCGTAAGGAAATACCGTTTTCTTTCCAATCCCATTTATTACCACTAAAAGGCATAAACTCAATAAAGCGTACCGTAATAGGTAAATTCCTTCCCCATTCAATGAAATCCACAATCTCGTTGTCGTTAGTACCTTTCAGTAAAACCACATTGATTTTCACCTCGAAACCACGTTTTATGGTTTCTAGGATGTTTTCCATAATGATATTGAACTTGTTGCGCCTAGAAAGCGCATTCATTTTCTCTGGAATTAGAGAGTCCAAACTGATGTTGATTTTAGTGCACCCAGTACGTTTTAGTAAATCCCAATGCTGATTCAATAAAATAGCATTGGTAGTCATTCCCAAATCAACATTTAAACCTTGTAAACCTTCTAGAATATTGTCTAACCCCTTACGCATCAGAGGCTCCCCACCTGTTAAGCGAATTTTTGTCACCCCAAGATCCACGTACTCTTTTGCAATGGCCACAATCTCTTCATTACGCATAATATGCGATTTTGGCAGCAAAGGAATTCCTTCTTCGGGCATGCAATAGGTACAACGTAAATTACATCTCTCAATTAGTGAAACCCTTAAATAACTATGGATGCGTTGATGTTGATCAATTATCATGTCGTGCGCCTTTCATGATTCTAAACAAATGCAAAACAAAAGGGAAAACTGCATCCATACTTTCTTGCGCTCCTCTTGTAGACCCGGGTAATGCAAACACCAATGTTTGCCCTTTTACTCCAACCACACTCCTGGAAAGCATGGCAAAAGGCATTCTTTCTTGTCCGTAGCTTCTAATAGCCTCGGCAATTCCCGGTATTTCCATATCTAGCAATGGTTTTAACGCCTCTGGGGTAACGTCTCGCTTACTCAATCCAGTACCCCCCGTATAGATTACCAAATCCATATTTACATCTACGTAATCTTCTAATTTTTGGGCAATTACTTCCTTTTCATCCGGAATTACCGTGTAATCTTTAATTTCTACACTGGCTTCTTCCAACTTCGAAATAATAGCTTTTCCGGCTTTATCCTCTTTTTGCCCAGCAGAAATGGTATCAGAACAAACCACAACCGCAGCCGTTAAATCGGTGCGGAAACGATCTTTAAAATCAGATTTACCGCCTTTTTTAGTCAACAGCTTAATATCGTGAATTTCTACCCCTTTATCAATGGGTTTTAGCATATCATACATAGTTAACGCTACTACGCTAGCCCCATGCATAGCTTCCACTTCAACACCTGTTTTATAGATGGTTTTAACCGTCATTTTTATTTGAATGGTCAAGCCATCAATAACGTATTCGATTCCTGTAAACTCTATAGGCAACGGATGACAATCTGGTAGGATTAATGGGGTATTTTTTACACCTAGCAATCCTGCTGCCTTAGCCATTTCAAATACATTTCCTTTAGGAACCGTATTGTTGTTTAAGGCTTCAATTGTTTCTGGCTTGCTCACTTTAACAATAGCCTGAGCAGTGGCTGTTCTAAGGGTATTTACTTTATGCGTAATATCAACCATTATTCTTTTCTTTATTGGAATTGTACACCAGCACTACTGGATCTCCATATCCGGCCCAAAGGTCGGTATTATTACATTTAGCTATTAAGGGTTGAGGAATTTTATGGACACTTGAGAAACCAAGAGCCTCAAAGTAATTGGGGGTACATGTTACTAAGTGCAACTGTTTGTTACGTTGCATAACATGTTTTAATAGCTGTTTTCCCACACCTTGTTTTCTAAATGCCTTTACCACTCCCATGGTAGCCAATTCTGTTATATCTTTTTTTTGTCTTGTTCGTAAAAAACCAATGATTTTACCACCACTCAGCGCCACCACAAATTGATGTCTCTGGCAATTAGATAAGTCTAACGCCATATACCTAGCTAAAACCAACACTTGCAAGTATTGTATTTCAGACGGTTGTTTTATGGTGATTTCAAATTCCATTTAATTATTCACTTTCCATTGATGGGTTTGATCTTCAAAAATTTCTTTACCGAAGATGGGTGCCTTGCTTTTGATTTCCTCCACTAAAAAGGCCAACGCCTCTCTACATGGCAATCTGTGTGCAGAAGATACAAAAACAAAAAGACAAATCTCTCCTGTTTTCACTAAACCTTCGCTATGATAAATATGCATGCAGCTTAAATCAAATTTTTCAAAAGCCGCTTCTCTAATATCGTGCATTACTTGATTAGCCATATCCACGTGAGCCGAATACTCAATTCCAGCGATCACCTTTCCATCAATTTCATCGGCTCGAACCTGGCCTAAAAATATTTCATGCGCCCCAATATGCGTTTTAGATTGATGGGCCGCAATTGATTTCTCTATCATATCAGGGGTTATCGCCCCTTCTCTAAATACGTTTTTTATTTTCTTTGTTTTATCCATTTTTTATGCCTTTACAGTTGTCATTCCACCTGTTATTTGGTAAACACTTTTATATCCTAATACCTTCAAAACCTCCATGGCCCAAAGGCTTTTCACTCCTTTTTGACAATAAACAATTATAGTATGCGAGGTATCAAATTCAGTTATTCTGTCTTGAAACAAATAATCTGGTATGTGTGTTATTGGAAACCCATTCCAATCGTTCATTCCCAGATCTTCTTGGAGGTCTACTAAAACACAGTTTTTTTTAGTATTCAGTACAGACGACAACTCCTCCCAACTAATATTTAATCTACTACTAGTCAAATTATTGAATCGGTTAAGAGCTATTTCAATTTGCTCCTTATTTCGCTTATAACCCATTTTCACAAATTCGGTTTTCAGCAAATTAATCATCAAAATTTTATTGGAAAGTACATTTCCAATACCCGTAATCACTTTAATGGCCTCCATGGCTTGATACATTCCTACAATACCTGGTAAAACCCCAATTACACCCTCTTCTTCGCATGTAGGTGATTTTTGCATTGTTTTGGATTCTGGAAACGCACATCGATAAGACCCACCTTCCTTATAATTAAATACCGATACCTGCCCCTCAAACCGATGAATGGCTCCATACACTAACGGAATATTTTTCTTTACGGCAATATCATTCATGATATAACGCACGCCTAACTGATCTACACAATCTAAAATTAAATCCTGATTTTCAGATAATTCAATGCAATTACCTTCAGTAAATTGTTGGTTAAAAAAATGATACTTTCCAAATTCATTCAATCTAAAAAGACGAATACTCAACTGCTCAGCTTTAAAAGCACCAATATCGTTTTTAGTGTACATCACCTGTCTTTGTAAATTAGAAGACTCTATAGTATCATGATCTACAATGGTAATTTCACCCACTCCTGCAGCGGCCAGATAGGCACAAACAATGTTCCCTAACCCACCGGCTCCCACCACTAAAACTTTGGCTTTCTTTAAACGCAACTGTCCTTCTTCTCCCATTTCAGGCAGAATAACTTGACGCTTATAACGTTCTATTTCTTGCTTACTCCACATCATATCAACCTCCTGCAAATGGTGGAAACACGGAAACTTCGCAACCATCTGTTAATAATTGCGGAACCGTGTTCATTTCTTGATTTATTGCAATAGCAAAGTTTATACTCGATAATTGAGGTGTTTCGGCCTGGAGAGATTCCATGAACTCATGCGAGTTTAAACCCGCTGTCACCTTTTTTATCTCTTCAGAAACTCCTTTCATTTCAGCTATTTCTCCAAAATATAAAACCTTAACATTCATTTATTTAACTTCAAATTCCATTTTGTATTCTAACGGAGTATTAATATTCTTCAGATGACTTACGTGGTTATTTTCAGCTTCCAATTTTTGAAGATGAAACGACTCAACGATCTGGGTGATTTTTAATTTATTATTACTCATGGCTGCTTGCCATTTACTCTTTGTTTTTAGGTTATACAAACCAATAAGGGGATGAATTCTACCCTTGCTTTCAAACACTATTCCTTCTGCTTTTTGTTTGTTATCCCATAATTCTTGTATACTGGATGTGGAAACAAAGGGAGCATCTACTGACAATACCAAAAACCAAGGGGTATGCACATGATTCAAAACAGATACTATTCCACCTAAAGGTCCTAAATCGTCTTTTACATCTACAATCACCTTTTCGGATAAGTTATTATAAAACAACTTATTATGAGCTCCTACAGACACGAAAATGTGACTAGACACCGATCGGGCCGTCATAATAGCTTGATCCACAAACCGAATTTCCTTTCCTTTTAAAAGACCTTTATCTTGCCCCATTCGCTTACTTCTGCCTCCCGAAAGAATTATTACCGATAAATCGTGATATGGCGGTTTAGCATTCATTAAAATTCGAATTCTTTAAAGGTTTGTTCAATGTAATTGTTGCATTTCGTTTTAAATGCCCAATAGTTATTCATGGCATTCACACCTTGAGGTGTAACCACTGTTCCTCCCCCACTTTTTCCACCGGTTTGTCTTTCCACCAGTGGCGATTTAGCTTGAGAGTTCATAATATCAATCATTTTCCAGGCTTTCCTGTAAGAAATTTCTAACAATTTAGCAGCCGCTGAAATAGAGCCTGTTTCTTCAATAGCTTTTAAAAGACGCACTCTACCTTCACCTAGGAACGTAGCTTCCTCTCCTTCAATCCAAAACCTGGCTTTAATATGATATTTATTAGACATTATTTTTCGTTATGCACACGAAGATATAACGAAAAATATTGCAAAAGCTGACTTTTGTTGGTTTACCTAATAAAAAATATAAAGTTGAAATAATTATTTACGCATACCCGCTTGCGCATTAAGTAAATCTATGATCATTTGTTGTTTCAATCCTAAATGCCATGCGCTTACCCCTAAAGTGTTCATGTTTATTCGCTGTTGATTACCTAGTTCAAAATCAATCTCATAGGAAGAAACATATTTAAGTTTCTTGGTTTTATCCTTATCAAACTTTCCGTTTGTAAAACATTCTGGGTATTTCTTTTTAATGTATTCCATTACTAGAACAGGCTTTCGGTTAATGGTTTGTGCAATTTCTGTAGGACTTTTTGCTTTATAATAGTCGTCATGATACCGTTTAAAGAAATCTCTATTCTCTTCCAAAAACTTTACAAATCGCTGATTTAAAATGGCTTTAGGTCCTATTCTACTATCCAACGTTTGGTCATAAACATTTACTCCCAAATACTCACAGAGTCGCATTAATATGCCCTCATAGATCTTTAGTTTCATTGTAATATCCTCTATGGTGACCTCCATTTTAAAAGCTTTGACCGTCTATAAAAAACTTAGCAGTAAGATTACGGAGGGAACCAAGTTTTAAAAAGTCAAAATGTTTAATTATTAAGGATTTAGGTGTGTTTGAATACTAAATTTGGAATTCCACATCTATGTTACATCAGCGTAATAAAGTTACCTTAAATAAAAGCGTTCATTTTTATGGAATTAATTTCTACTCCAAAGCTCCATGACTTTTGGCAATATCAATCCAATGTTCAGATATTTCTTGAGGGTTTGCTCCAAGACCTCTTGCCATATGAAGCGCAAGGCTAATTAACAAAACGGAAGCTTTATGCAACTCATCCATGGTTTGGATACTGCCAAAGGCATTTTGGATTTTGGCAAGAAGCATCTCCTTATGTTTATGAACAAAAACACCCGGAGAATCCACACTATATGAAATATCAGGACACATTAGAATATGTAACCAATCGGACCCGATTCTATTCACCAAAGAATCAGGCGTTTCTTTGCCCATTTCTCTCCAAAAAGCTAAGGTTTTAGTATCTCCAGAAGCAGAAAGTCCGGTATCCAATAATAATTCAAAAGCGATATCTGCAATATCTTGCATCAACAGTAAATAGGCATCTTGCGCTTGTTCAAACGCCTCTGCCTCCTGACCTTTCATATAGTCACCTACGCTATGCTTAGGCAACTTTAAAACTTCAGAGCAATCATGCAGACAAGGAAATTTATCACCCTGATAAAAATAATGGGTTTCCTCTAACTGAGTTTGTCTACCCAAGGGGTATAATCTACATGCCAAAGGCCTCCCGTTATGAACAGCGCATCCTTTGTTTTCCACATATTGACTGCATGCTTTTTGTCCTTTATGATCTGATTTACCATTGAAAAGCAACCGGGCACCTCCAAATTCGCAATATTTCTCCATAAATTCTTTAGGAGTAACTTTCTTTTCCTTGCTGAAATTAAAAATTTCCCAAGGGTTTAACATAATTGCCTTTCCGTAGCAACAAGTACCGGCTCTAGAGCAGGTTAAAGGAAGTGTGCAATCTAATGTTAACTTAGTTTTTTTCATCCGTGTCAAATAGTAATTTTCTGTTTACGCACAGAAACTAGATCAAGTTTAAGCAGATTTTTAAACGAATAATTTTTTTTACCGATTCATACACTTGCTCCCTATAGGCATTATTGACCTTCATTTCTTGTTCAATCCAGTGAATAGTTTCCAGTTCATCAATAGGCATCAAAATCATATCGCAACCCGCCATAGAAGCTTTTAGCGGAGCTTTATCTAAAATGGTAACCGCTTTCATAATATTTAATGCATCGGTAATTACAATTCCTTTAAAACCCATTTGCTCTTTTAGCAAATCAGATACAATGACCTTAGAACAACTAGAAGGCAGTTCATTCGTACCGTACTTTTGGTTATTTCGTACCGTAATGTGAGCAACCATTATTGAAATTACGCCATCTTGAATTAAGGGCTTATAAATATCTAATTCTTGCAACTCTCCATCAATGTACACCGATTGTTTATGGGTATCTCCCTTGACCAATCCATGACCTGGAAAATGCTTTGCGGTAGCCACAATGTTATCGGATTGGGTGGATTTAATAAACTGGTTACTCAACTTAATTACGGTTTCTTCCTTACTTCCAAAACTTCTGTTTTTAATCGCTTCGTTATTTGGACTAATATCGCAAACGGGCGCAAAATTTTGGTGAATACCCAAATCGGTAAGTTTTGCATCAATTACTTGAACAACAGAGTCGCATTGTTGAGTAGTTTTAATATCAATGGTTTTCATCATTTTATTTGTGCCCATAACCCTTCCATTAAACAAACTAGGTTCAGCGTCCATGCTATTTATTAACGGAATAGTTTTATTCTTTTTAGAAATGGCATTTAGCTTATCAATTAACCTTTTGTGCGATTCTTCTGTGCCTTTTAAATATACCACACCACCTATATAATTGTTTTCCACCAAATTGGTCACCACTTGATTGGATTTACCCAATTCTCCTGCAGAAGTAATAATCATTTGGGCAATACGCTCTTTTTCATTTAAGGTATTAAAAACACTATCTACTACTTGATTCAATCTCGTATCGTTTGAGTAGAAATCAGAGAGGTTATAATTGATTTGAGCCTGACCTTGAATAGAATAGATAACGACTAATCCTAAAAATAATTTGGTAATAAATTTCATTGAAAGCTATTTGTAGAAAACCAACAAAATACAATGAAATTGGGTATTAAAGTAAAGCTTTACT
>JBMYWA010000090.1:0-8049 GCA_049606935.1 Salibacteraceae bacterium | reverse complement strand
CGGCAGCAGCTCTTAAAGAACCGGTACCCGAATCATTTAAACTATCAACTACCCATATATTGGCGTTTGCAAATACAGTTATGGAGGTAAAACAAATTAAAAAAAATAGCTTTTTCATTGTTGGTATTCTGGTTGCCAAAAGGTTGTATTCAAATTTCGGTGCGAATATAACGTATAAAAACAAATGGGGCTCCCATTCGGAAGCCCCATTTGCATAACTATCATCTTAAATATTATTGATTTCCAATACCTGTTTTGTCTGGGAAATCTGGCACCACCACTTTCGGAGGTGGATTGTTTTTTAGTCCTTCATTGATTAATTCAATGGCTTTATCTAATTGGGCATCCATACCTTGATACATATCTTCTGGCCATGCATCTACTTCATAATCGGGAGACACACCTACTCCTTCTACATCCCATTCACCATCCAAGTTAAAGAAGGCAAAGTTGGGTGAGGTTAAGAACCCATTATCCACTAATGGTGGAATTCCACTAATTCCAACTAATCCACCCCAAGTACGTTTACCTACTACTGGACCTACTTTTTCTTGTTTGAAAATATACGGGAACATATCGCCTCCAGAGCCAGCCCACTGATTAGCCAACATCACTTTTGGCCCATCCATACCGTTAAATGGAATAGTCATTGGGTTTTTGTCTCTACGTGAGAAATGGCTTCTAATTGGACGGTTCAAAAGTTCCACAAAACGATCTGGAATTTGACCACCACTATTCCAACGCTCATCAATAATCATAGCGTCTAACTGAAACTGACCTTGGTACATTCTAAACAATTCATTTTGTCCTTGAACTCCTGTATTAGGCACATAAATATACCCACAACGGCCATTGGTAGCCTCTAGTACCTTTTGACGGTTACTCTCTATCCAAGCCAAATTTCTAAGGCGAGATTCGTTACTCATCAACTTAATTTCTACGTCTCTGGCATCTTTCCCATCGGCAGTAGAAGCTACCGTAAGCACCACCATTTTACGGTTCATGTTTTGGAAAGCCGCATACGGACTTTTTGATCCATCCACTGCAATGTGATTCACTGCTGTAATGTATTCACCCTCTTTTACATCTACACCAGGGCCATTAAATGGCGAACGTACCGTTACATCCCAAGGAGCGCCTTGGTAAATTTTATCAATCTTTATTGCGTCCTTTCCATCGCTACTTAAATCAGCACCAAGCATACCTACACCAATACGTTCGGCTCTTGGCATATCGCCACCGCCTACGTAAGCATGACCTACATTCAACTCTCCAATCATTTCACCAATGATGTAGTTTAAGTCGCTACGACTGGTGCAATAAGGCATTAATTTTCCGTATCTGGTTTTTACTTCTTTCCAATCTACGCCATGCATATTAGAATCGTAAAAGAAATCGCGTTCTAATCTCCATGCTTCATGAAATATTTGGTTCCACTCCTGTACGGGATCAATTTTGGCACGCATATCTTTCATGTTTAAAGAACCATCGCCCGGTTTGTTAGGACTTACCCCAACAATAGCGTAACCGCCCATAGCACCATACATTAGTTTCTTACCATCGGCAGATAATTCATACGAAAACGCACCGCTAATTACCGTACTTTCTTCTTGACTATCAAACTCCCAATACTTAATAGCTGGAGTTCCATGAATAAATGATCCGTACACCAATTTTCCATCGGCAGCGGTAAGATTTCCGTATTGCGCAGGATCAACAGGTAATTGTACAGAACGCATTTCCATGCCCTCAAAATCAATCACCATTTCATCCTCTTCTGAGTCGTCTTTTTTAGAGTCATCCTCTTCTTCCTCTTCCGATTTTACTTCTTCCACATCATTAGAAGGTGTTAAAATTGAAACCTCATCTTTAGATAAAGTGGTAGACATCAAGACCACAGAATTGTTATACACCCAGGTACCATCAAAGTTTCCGTAAGTTGGACTAAAATGACGGTTAGACGTATAAAATAAATATTTACCATCTCTAGAGAATACTGGATTATCGCAACTATAGAATTCGCTAGTTACCATATGGGTATCTTTACCCTTAACGTTGTAAATATACACTTGCGTATTTTGACTTTTATTGGCAGTAGAATAGGTAATGTACTTGCTATCGCTCGACCATTTAAAATCGGTAATATCATACATTTCTGTACGCGCAAACTCCGTTACTTTTTTGGTATCTACATCAATATAATGGGCCGACCCATCAAAATGGTTGAATGCAATTTTCTTGCTATCTGGCGACCATAAGGTATTAAAGTGGTAACCGCTTAATTTAGTAGTTAACGCAATAGGCTCTCCAGTTCCATCGGCCAATCGCATCATTAATTGATATTCTCCAGTGGCATCTGAAAAGTAGCATATGTATTTCCCATCGGGCGACCAATTTGGTGATTGCTCTGAAGCGTTTGATGTGTTGGTGATGTTTTGCGTAATTCCGTTTTCGGCAGGTACCGTGAAAATCTCTCCACGGGTATCAAACAACCCCCTTTTACCGGTAGGCGATATGAAATAAGTACGAACAGATTTACTTAAATCTTTCCACTCTTCGCGCGCCATAATTTGTTCGGATGGCACTTGAATTTCAACCGCCTTAGTTTCGCCAGTGGCTAAATCAAGTAAGTGAAGTTTACCTCCGTTTTCTAATACAATATGTCCGTTACCAATACTAGGAAACTTTACATCATAGGTATCAAAATTAGTTTCTTGTTTAAACGATTTATCGGTAGTGTTATACGACCAAATATTCGCTTTATGATTATCTCCTCGATCACTTAAAAAGTAGATTTTATCACCACTCCACATTGGAATCGCGTCCGTTCCTTTATAGGTAGTGATTTGGGTAGATTTGTTGGTTTTAAAGTCGTAGATCAATACATCACTTGCGGTTCCACCTTGGTAACGTTTCCATGTACGAGTAGTTCTATTCAAGAACTGATAAGCCAATTGACTACCATCGGCATTATAACTTCCAATTTCGGCAAAGAATAAAGGTAATTGCTCTGCATTTCCACCTTTAGCATCAATAGAATAAAACTGATTGAATCGATTCGAAGGTGATTTTCTTCGAGAAGCGAAAAGAATAGATTTTCCATCTGGATTCCAATCTACGGTTCGGTCATTTCCGGGGTGATAGGTAACTCTGTTTAAATTAAATCCTTGGTGATTGATGGTATATACATCATAGTTACCATCGTAATTACCAGTGAAAGCAATAGTTTTCCCATCGGGCGAAAATTTGGGGTGAAACTCCATACCGGTAGTAGAGGTAATTCTTCGGGCCAATCCGCCACCAATTGGTGCTACCCAAACATCTTCGGCATAAACAAAGGTTATTTCATTGGCCGAAACATCTGGGTATCGAAGCATCAATGCATCGGGAGTTTCTAAGGTTTGTGCAAAACCAAATACAGAGGCGCTGGCCAATGTGAGGAGGGTGAATATTTTTTTCATGTTTTAGATTTTGCTGCAAGATAAATGGAAATTTGACTTGATATTTAGATTTTTGGTAAAGGGTAATTTTTATTTATGAAAGGAAAATGAGGTGTTTTGATTTGTGAAAAATGGAGCATAAAAAAAGCGACCAGAGGCCGCTTTGAATGTTTTCACAACGGAATAATCCTTATTGTGAATAGCTTTTCAGTTGATCAAAGTTAGTTTTTTATTTGAGACAATAAGTTAATTTTACTCACAACTTTTTATGAACCATAAACAAACTCAATATATGAAAACAATTTTAGGACTTGACTTGGGAACTACATCCATTGGATGGGCTTTAGTAAATGAAGCAGAAAATCAAAGCGAAAAAACTAAAATAATTAGAACCGGAGTTAGAGTAGTTCCTTTAACCTCTGATGAAAGCACCGATTTTGCCAAAGGGAAAGCCGCCACTATTAATGCCGATAGAACTTTAAAAAGAGGAGCAAGGAGAAACCTACAGCGATATAAAGACAGAAGAGAGAACCTAATAAAAGTACTATTTAAAAACGAAATTATTTCAAAATGCACTGTTTTGACTGAAGAAGGCAAAAACTCTACTCATACTTTATGGAAATTAAGAGCACAAGCGGCCTCCGAAAAAATTAGTTTAGAAGATTTTGGTCGTGTTTTACTCTCAATAAACAAAAAACGTGGTTACAAAAGTAATCGTAAGGCTAAAGATGAAGGTGATGGAAAGGCAATTGACGGGATGGAAGTTGCCCTAAGAATGTATGAGGATAACCTTACTCCTGGCCAATATGTTTTAAGCCTATTCCAGAGTAAAAAGAAACAAATACCAGATTTTTATCGTTCTGATTTGCAAAGTGAATTTGACAAAATTTGGAATTTCCAAAGCATACATTATCCAAGTGTATTAACCAATGAATTGAAAGATCAGTTACTCGATAAAAACAGAGGTCAAACATGGAAAATATGTCAAGAACCTTTTGAGCTAGTTGGTATTAAAAGAACTGGAAATACTAAAGAACAAAAAATTGAAAATTATCAATGGCGGGCTAGTGCATTAAATGAAAAACTGACTTTAGAACAACTAGGCGTAGTGTTCCAAGAAATCAACAATCAAAAATATAATTCAAGCGGATACCTTGGATCCATAAGCGATCGAAGTAAAGAGTTACATTTTAATAATGAAACCGTAGGTCAATATCTTTTTAATCAGATTAAAATAAACCCACATTCCAGACTAAAAAATCAAGTTTTTTACCGTCAAGATTATTTGGATGAGTTTCAGAGGATCTGGGAGGTACAAGCTCAATATTATAAACAGCTTACCGAGAAATTAAAAAGTGAGATTAGAGATGTTGTTATTTTTTATCAACGCAGATTAAAATCTCAAAAAGGGCTCATTAGCATTTGTGAATTAGAGAAAAAAGAAATTGATATCACAGTTGATGGGAAAACTAAGAAGAAGTTGATTGGTCCAAAAGTAATTCCAAAAGCTTCGCCTTTGTTTCAAGAGTTCAAAATATGGCAGATTTTAAACAACCTTGAAATTCGAAATATTGCATCTAAAAAGATATTTGTTTTTCCAAAGGAGAAAAAGCAGCTTTTATTTGAAGAGTTAAATATTAAAGGCAAACTCACCAATAACCAAATTTTAAAACTTGTGGTGGAAACACCGAAAGATTGGGAACTCAATTATAAAGACGGAATTGAGGGTAACAACACCAATGAACTTTTCTTTAAGGCATATCAAAATATTGCAGATTTATCAGGTCATGAAGGGATAAACTTCTCCAAAATGGATGCTTTTCAGGTGAATCAAGTTTTAACCGATGTGTTTAATACCATTGGTATTGATACAGGCATTTTGAACTTCGATTCACATCTTACCGGTAAAGAATTCGAGCAGCAAAAGTTATATCAACTTTGGCATTTGTTATACTCGTATGAAGGAGATAATTCTAAAACTGGAAACGACCGTTTGTACGACCGTTTAAAAGACAAGTTTGGAATTGAAAAAGAATATGCCCACGCATTGGTGAATCTATCCTTTAAAGAAGACTACGGCAGTTTAAGTGCAAAAGCTATTAAAAAAATCCTCCCGTATTTAAGAGAAGGGTTAGATTATTCGGATGCAGCAAAAGAAGCGGGCTACAATCATTCGCATGCTGTTACAAAAGAAGAAAATGAAAGCCGAGAACTAAAAAAGTTTATGGAGTTATTGCCTAAAAACAGTTTAAGAAACCCCGTAGTTGAGAAAATTCTAAATCAATTAGTCAATGTGGTTAATGCCATTATTAAAGAATATGGACATCCAACCGAAATACGAATAGAGTTGGCCCGTGAACTAAAGAAAAATGCGAAAGAAAGAGGTGATATGACCTCAAATATTAATAAAGCCACCAAGTTACATGAGGACATCCGAAAAAAATTAATTGATTACCACCCTTTCAATACAGGTGTTAGAATTACCAAAAATGATATCATTAAATACAAATTGTATGAGGAGCTAGCTTCAAATGGTTATAAAACACTTTATACCAATACATATATTGATAGAGGGGATTTGTTTACTAAGAAATATGACATTGAGCATATTATACCCAAGGCAGTATTATTTGATGATTCTTTCTCCAATAAAACGTTAGCTACCCGTGATTTTAATAGTAGAGAAAAAAGTAACAAAACAGGGATTGATGCCATCATTGAAAAATATGGTGAAGATTCAGATGATTACAACAGATATGTTGAAACCATTGAAAAGCTATTTAACAAAGGGAAAGGCGTTATTACTAAAGCTAAATACACCAAACTACTAACTCCAGGTGATAAAATTCCTGATGGGTTTATTGAAAGAGATTTAAGAAACTCCCAATACATTGCTAAAAAAGCAAGGCAAATGTTACTTGAAATTAGTAGGTCGGTGGTCTCCACATCTGGAAACATTACCGATAAATTACGCCAAGAATGGCAGTTAATTAATGTAATGAAAGATTTGAACTGGGATAAATATGAAAAACTGGGATTGACAGATTACGAAACCAATAAGGATGGAGACAAAATAAGGGTGATTAAAAATTGGACGAAACGTAACGACCACCGACATCATGCAATGGATGCATTAACTGTTGCTTTCACTACGCATAATCATGTTCAATACTATAATTTTTTAAATGCCAGAAAAAATGAGCATCATAGTGAGTACGCTAAAATCGTGAAAATTGAAAAAAGTGTCACTAGTATCGTTGAAGATAAAAAAGGAAATAAGAGACGGGTTATTACACCACCTATGCCAATTAATGCATTTAGAGCTGAAGCAAAAAAACATCTTGCAAACACGCTCATTTCTTTTAAAGCAAAGAACAAAGTAGTTACTCGGAATAAGAATAAAACCAAGAAAAAAAATGGTGTAAACACTAAAATAGAACTTACTCCAAGAGGACAATTACACAAAGAAACCGTGTATGGTTCCTCAAAGCATCATGTGGTTAAAAAAGAAAAAATAAGTGGGAAATTTAATGTAGATAAAATCAATCAAGTAACTAAATTAAGTTACAGAGAGGCTCTACTTAAAAGATTAGCTGAATATGGAAATGACCCTAAAAAAGCATTTGCAGGTAAAAACGCAGTGAGTAAAAACCCTATTTATGTGGAAGGCTCAACCACTATTGTTGTTCCAGAAATATTAAAATTATTGGTTACAGAAACCCAGTACACTATACGAAAAGAAATTACGCCTGATTTAAAAATTGATAAAGTAATAGATGGTGCTGCTAAACGAATTTTACAAGAAAGGCTGGCTGAATACGGAAACGAATCTAAAAAAGCTTTTGTAAACTTAGAAGAAAACCCAATCTGGTTAAATAAAAAAGCAGGCATTAAACTAAAACGAGTAACCATAACCGGAGTAAGCAGCGTTGAAAGCTTACATGTTAAAAAAGACCATAAAGGCAATGTTATTTTAGATTCTAAAGGTAAAAAAATACCTGCCGATTTTGTGAGTACAGGTAACAACCATCATGTAGCAATTTATCGTGACTCAAAAGGCAAACTTCAAGAAAAAGTAGTTTCTTTTTACGAAGCCGTTATGGCAAAAAATAGTGGCCTAAACGTGATTGATAAAAATTTCAAAGCTATTGATGGGTGGGAGTTTCTTTTTACCATGAAACAAAACGAAATGTTTGTATTTCCAAATGAGGAATCCGGATTTAATCCCGCAGAAATAGATTTGTTGGATGAAGCTAATTACAAGGATATTAGCGCAAATTTGTTTAGAGTTCAAAAAATTGGAACAAAAGATTATTGGTTTAGAAATCATTTAGAAACTACTTTAGATGGCTCTATTCCTGAACTATTATTCAAACGAAGAAGAAGTCCGGAGTCATTAAAAGGTATAATGAAAGTGCGCGTAAACCACTTGGGTAAAATTGTTCATGTTGGAGAATATTAATCAAGTAAGGCGGCACTTTAAAGTCACCGCCTTACTAATTAACCTAATTCATATATAGGTATCTGTAATTACAGTTAAAAACTATGAAACGCTCAGAATTCATACAGTCTTTAGGATTAGGCGCAAGTGGGTTGTTATTACCTAAAC
>JBMYWA010000089.1:0-8148 GCA_049606935.1 Salibacteraceae bacterium | reverse complement strand
GTTACCATAACAGAGCCGGATGCAATAACTATGTCAAGTGTTATTACTAATAAAGCATGTAATAGTACCATTATAGCTTGTGATTTTGACTTGTCTGGTTATACTCATGGAGAGTCAATGAAAGGAAATTTCCCAAATGAAGGATTCACCATTTCTACATCTGCAAATTCTGGAAATATTAATGATGTTATTATTTTTAATACCAATCTTACAGGAACCAGAGATTCTGATTTAGAGGTAGGTGTTGGTAACATAATTATCTTCCAAGAGAATAGTGTAGATAATAACAATGATGGTATTTATGATTTACCAGATGATACTCCAGAAGGTGGAAGAATTACGTTTAATTTTACCAATACTAGAAATGTAATTTCATTTGATTTCATAGATAAAGATTCTGGTTCTGATGGCTATGCTAAAGCATATGATGCAAACAATAACTTGATAGCTAAACAACCTATTGTAAATGCAGGCGATGGTTCAATCCAGACCATTTTATTGAATGCTAAAAATGTTAAGAAGTTAGTAATTGATTACTATAACTCAGGTGGTGTTGGTAACTTTAAATTTGAATGTGAAGGCTCTAGCATTTGTGATGCAACTATTGATTTAACCGTTAGTGGTGGAAACGCACCTTACACATTTAATTGGTCAAACGGAGCAGTAACAAAAAATGTAATGGATTTATGCGTAGGTACTTACAAAGTAACTATTACAGATGCGAATGGGTGCTCAATTGTTTCTACTGAAGAAGTGGTAGCTCCAATTCCATTGGTAGCTTCTCTTAATTCAACTGATGCTTCTTGTTCTGTTAATCCTTGTGGAACTGCTTACAAAACAATTTGGGCTATCGATGATCAAAATTCAAAAGTTTATTATAAAGATTTAGCGAGTCCTAATTCACCAATAAAAATAGAAGGAAATGTAAGAGGTTCTAATAACAAAGACTTAGAAGCTATGACTATTGATTCTGATGGTGTTTTATGGATAATTAGTAACTTAGATAATCATGATCCTGAATTATATAAAGTGGATAATTCAGACTTTGATTTAGATGCTAATACACCTGTAGATTTAGAGTTTGTAGGGAAAACAAAAGTAGGGGCAAATAACGCAATCTCAGGTTTACAATTTGTGAACGGAGTTTTATATGGAATTTCTGAATTTACGCAAAAATTGTATACGATTAATACAAATACTGGAAAAGCAACACAAGTTCGTGATTTGGATCTAAATTTGGTGAATTATACCAGAAATACTGGAGACAAGAAATCATCTTTTAGACCTGAAGCGTTGACTTTAGCTGCTGATGGAACTATGTATACCACAGATACACATGGTGATGATAGTGAAATTTGGAAATTTGAAGGTAGTTTCCCTACCGGACAATTGGTTCACGTTTATACCATGAAAGGTTCGGGTAAAGTAGAGGCGTTAGCGGTGCACCCTGACGGAACATTATATGCAGGTGATGATGATCATTGGTACCAAATCAACTTACACACAAACTCAATGAAAATTGTGGAGAACTTAAAAACGGACATTGAAGGGATGGCTTTCTTTTTCGAATGCGAACAAACTCAAGTATACAGTTGTGATGGATCAGTATCTGCTTCTATTACTGGAGGTGTTGCCCCTTACACATACGAATGGTCTAGTGGTCATACTACCGCTACAGTAAATAACTTGTGTGTTGGTAGTTATTCGGTTACAATTACTGATGGAAACGGTTGTTTTATTACAGATGAAATTAGTGTTGAGTGTGATCCAAACAGTCCTAATGCAAATGGAAATAGAGATGTGGACTCAGAGAACACTGTTAGTTCAAGGGTTTATCCGAATCCTACCTCAGGTAATTTTACTTTGGAACTTAATACGGCTGAGGCAGGTGATCACAATATTTCCATTTACGATATGTCAGGAAACTTGGTTGAAATACTATACAATGGATATTTATCGGAAAACGAGCTTAAGTACGTAACCTATGAGGGTGGTAATTTAAGTAGAGGAATTTATACTATAGCAGTTACTTCCAATGGAGTTGTTGCATATGAAAAGTTGATTATTCAATAAATAATTTTACAATCACATAAAAAAAGGGCAATCATTCGATTGCCCTTTTTTTATGTGTAAATGTTAATATTATTACTTTTTATAAGGATAAATAGCGATTTATTTCGATTCGGAAAATTAAATGCCAATTTTTGCATCAATTTTTAATAAAATTATTGAATGGCTAAAAGTGTTTCTGGAAATGTATTTGATTTGAAACTTTTAAAAAGAGTTTTAAGTTACGTTTCCCCGTACAAAACCACATTCTTTGGTACCGCTACTTTAGTAATTGTGCTGGCCATTTTAGCTCCAATTAGACCGTTCCTAGTACAGTATACGGTAGATCATTTTATTGTAACTCCAAACCAAGCCATGCTATATAATGCGACTATTATTTTAATAGTACTGCTGTTAACGGAGGCTATTCTTCAATTCTTTCAAACTTATTTAGCCAATTGGCTTGGTCAAACGGTAGTAAAAGACATTCGGGTGGATGTTTACAAAAAAATAAATAACTTCAAGCTTCAATACTTTGATAAAACACCAATTGGTACCTTAGTAACTAGAGTAGTTTCTGATATGGAAACTATTGCTGATATTTTTTCTCAAGGTATTCTAATCATTATTGGAGACCTTTTAAAACTTGTAGCTGTTATTGGATTTATGTTTTGGCAAGATTGGCGATTAACATTAATTGTTTTAATACCTATGCCAATTCTGTTTATTGCCACCAATTGGTTTAAGAACTATATAAAATTGGCTTTTCAAGATGTTCGAACTGCAATTTCTAATCTAAATACTTTTGTTCAAGAGCATATTACAGGAATGAACATTGTACAAGTTTTTAATCAAGAAGAAAGAGAACTTGAAGCCTTTAAAATAATTAATGAACAGCATAAACTAGCTAACATTAGAACAGTTTGGGCAAATTCTATTTTCTTTCCGGTGGTAGAAGTTTTAAGTGCTATTTCATTGGCGTTATTAGTTTGGTGGGGAGCTGGAGATGTCATTTCTGGTGTTACTACTTTGGGTACTTTAATGGCATTTATTATGTATATAAATATGCTTTACCGACCAATTAGGCAGTTAGCAGATAAATTTAATACGCTTCAAATGGGTATGGTTGCTAGCGAACGAATTTTTAAGGTTTTGGATACGGATGCCGTGATTCAAAATAATGGGTTATCAAAAACAAATCATTTAAAAGGGAATATTGAATTTAAAAAACTTTGGTTTGCATATAATGACGAAAATTGGATATTAAAAGATGTAAGTTTTAAAGTTTATGAAGGCCAAACTGTTGCGTTTGTTGGCGCCACAGGAGCTGGTAAAACATCGGTAATAAACCTCTTGGGTAGGTTTTATGAATATCAAAAGGGAGAAATTATCATTGATGGGCAAAGTGTTAGAGATTATGAAATTAATGAATTGCGAGAAAATATAGGAGTGGTGTTGCAAGATGTTTTCTTATTCTCTGATACTATTATGAATAACATATCTCTTAGAAATCCTAAAATTTCAGAAGCGGATATTATTGCCGCTTCAAAAATAGTGGGTGCACATGATTTCATTTCCAATCTTCCTGGCGGATACCAATTTAATGTTAAAGAAAGAGGAGGAATGTTATCTTCAGGTCAAAGGCAATTAATAGCGTTTATTCGAGCTTATGTGTATAATCCCAAAATTCTAATTTTAGATGAGGCCACTTCGTCTGTTGATTCAGAAACGGAAAGACTCATTCAAAATGCCATTGATATCCTTACCAAAGGAAGAACATCTTTAATTATTGCCCATAGACTAGCAACTGTTCAAAAAGCAGATAAAATAATTGTTCTCGACCAAGGCGAGGTCAAAGAGCAAGGAACGCATGCGGAACTTTTAAGAAAAGAAGGCTTGTATCAAAATTTATTTGACTTACAGTTTAGTAAGGCCTAAGTTTACCTCCATTTTCACACTTTAATTTGCTATGAAAAAAATCATCCTAGTAATATTTATTATTATTTCAGTCAGTAGTTTTTCGCAATATGCTAATGTTTCTGAAATTGAGGCAATTGCCAAATCAGAAATGAGTCATGCATTAAAACATAGCACAAAAAGAGTTCCGGTTAAATCGGATAGTATTGATGTTTTGTTTCATGATGCTTATTGGACGGTTTACCCCGGTAATGGTGAGATTTCAGGACATGTGATTACTAAGTTCAAAGTAGGACCGCAAGATATCTCTAGACTATACTTTGATTTAGCAAATTCCCTAACTGTAGATTCCATAATTATCAATGGAAATAACATGGCATTTACACGACCTGGTAATGTGTCTATTGAAATAGTTTTACCAAATTCCATGAGTGCTTTTTCGCTTGGTTCGGTTGCTATTTTTTATCATGGCATACCTACTTCAGCATTTACAACAGATACACATGGTCCACAGGGAGTAGCAGAGGCTTGGACAATTTCGGAACCCTATGGTGCCAGAGAGTGGTGGCCATGTAAGGATCAATTAAATGATAAAATTGATTCTATGAATATTCATATTACCACCTCCCTAGGAAATAAAGCCGGTTCTCTAGGCCTGTTAGAAAGTATTGACACGGTTGGCAATGATGTAACATATAATTGGAAACACAGATATCCAGTAACACCTTACTTGGTTTCGCTAGCCGTAACTAATTATGTTGAATTTACAGAATATGTCCACACAGGAGTCGATTCTTTTCCTATCGTAAATTACGTTTATCCAGAAGACCTTTCCTATGCTTCCTATCAGGTACCTCGAATTGTTAAATTCTTTGATTTGTTTGACTCTCTGTTTATTCCTTACCCATTTCATAAGGAAAAGTATGGTCATGCACAAACCAGCCTTGGAGGTGGAATGGAGCATCAAACCATGTCAACTATGGGGTCTTTTAGCGATGATTTAATGGCTCATGAATTAGCACACCAATGGTTTGGTGATTATACCACCTGCGCAAGTTGGGAAGAGCTATGGTTAAATGAAGGGTTTGCGACCTATCTTACCGGATTAACCAGAGAAAGGTTCAATTTACCATCAAGCTGGGATGACTGGAAAAGGGGAAAAATAAACAACATTACATCGCAACCAAATGGTAGTGTTTTTGTAACTGATACAACCACATTCTGGAGATTGTTTAGTGCTAGATTAACGTATGACAAAGGAAGCTATTTGCTACATATGTTACGTTGGAAAATGGGAGATGATGCATTTTTTACTGGAGTTACCAATTACTTGTTAGACCCTAACATTAAGATGGGATTTGCTACTAATCAAGACTTGATTATGCATTTAGAAGCCGCTAGTAACATGGATTTAACCGAGTTTTTTGATGATTGGTTTTATGGAGAAGGTTATCCTTCATATTCAATTACATTAGCAGGAGTTGCCCCTAATTATTCGGTTCGTATAAGTCAAACCACCAGTCATAGTTCGGTTGATTTTTTTGAAATGCCTGTACAGATAAGGTTTCAAGGGGCTGGTTTAGACACTTTAATGCGCTTTGAGAACACAGAGAACGATCAATGGTTTAACTTTCAACTTAACCATAATATTGTGGTTGCAAGCTTTGATCCGAATAGGTGGATAATTAGTCGTTCTAATCAAATTGTTTTGGGTGCCGATGAATTAGAAGAAACCAAGAACTCTCCCATAGTTTATCCTCAACCTGCCAATAACACTTTACACATTACTAACATCAACAGCTCCCAGGATATTAATGACATACAAATTTATTCAATGACTGGATCTAAAATTGATGTGAATGCTCGGTTTGAAGGGAGGAATATTCTTTTGACCATAGAGGAGCTACCTTCAGGAGTATATTTTGTAAACCACCCAAAATGGACAAAGCCTATTCGTTTTGTAAAGTAATTGCCGAGTAATTCATTATTTTAGTTGTTTAACTAAAAACGAATGAGTCAATTACCAAAGCAACAGGAGCACGGCCCAAAAAGAGTAACATGGGGACTTATTTGGGGAGATTTTTTAAATGTAATAAACTTTGAGAGAGGGGTATTATTAACCATTAAGGGGTTATTCTTACACCCAAAAAGAACGGTTGATGATTACCTGTATGGAAATAGGCCCATTCATGCAAATCCATTAAGATTCCTACTGTTTTCCACGGCAATTGTTACCTTATTGAATTTCTATTTAATATTAAAACCCACCGTAGATAATGGAGACTATAAGGTAACTGGTTCTGGGTTGACCTTTGATGTTAATAAGGGCTTGGGTAAATCAATTAATTTGGATTTCTCCAATATTGACTCCACTAAATCTGACACTTCGGTAGTAAAGAAGGATCTTGAAAATAGAATTGACGAAGCTGATCAAAGAAAGGTTTTGAATGAATCTCTACGAAATTTATTCAGTTGGATGGACAAATTCACTTTCGCTTTAGTGCCCATTTTTGCCATTTTCACATTTCTGTTTTTTAGAAGCGCAGGGTACAACTTTACCGAAAACTTGGTCATAATTGCATTTATGGTTTCCATGACAAATGTTATGGGTATTGTGTTGATTGTACCCACCTTTTTATCCCCAACCATTGGTGGCTCAATATCATCTCTTACCACCTTGGTTTACACCATTATTTATATCAATAAGGTTTTTGCTATTAATGGATTTGCTGGGTGGATTAAAACTTTTGTGGCTACCATTTTATCTTATTTTCTATACGTAATTGTGGTAGGCTCGTTTCTGATCTATTTTGTTTTTGATTCCTTAGACCACCTCTAATAATTAAAGATTGAGTAAAAAAGGGGCAAGCATATTATATACCTGATTTGAGTATCCTTTGTGGTTTCCGTTAATAATTAACTCTGATGTTATTGGAGAACAAGGGCAACAAGTAATAGAAATTAACACCCTTTTAATGGCCTTTTGTGAAGTACTTCTAAGGGTGGTTATATGGTTCGGAAATAACCCCATTTCATTACAAATAGAATTAATATTATTTAAGTAACGTATGGGATATATAATATTAATGCTACCATTGGGAGTCAATAAATCTTTTGAGTAACTCAATAAGTCTCTAAGTGGTAAAGTGTCCGTATGACGAGTGGTGTTTTTTAACTCAGAGGGAGACTTGGTGCTGTCTTCAAAAAAGGGAGGGTTACTTACAATTAGATCAAATTTACCTTCAAATGAAAAAGCTTGAATTGCAGAATGTTTAAATTTTATTTCTGCATCAATTGGAAATTTATGTAGGTTTTTGCTAGCAAGCTCAATGGCAGTTTTAGAAATATCAATACCTAAGTAACTACCATTTGGATTTCTTTGGGCCATCATTAGAGTAATAACCCCAGTACCTGTGCCAATTTCTAATACATTTTTAGATTTTGACATGTCCACCCAAGTAGCTAATAAAGCGGCATCAGTTCCAAATTTGAATACGTTATCCTGATGATAAATACTAAACTGCTTAAATTTAAACTCCATAGAATATTACGGCAATCTTAATTACTAAAGTTTAAAAGTAGGGTAGTGGATAAAGTGAAATTACTCTAAATAAAATTCAATCAATCCTTCTGGGGCATCCAATTTTAAAATTTTATTGGATCTGTCAATTTCCACAATGAAATTACCCAAAACAGGTATCATTATTTCCTTTCCACTAGGATGGTTAATTTCAAAAACATCTTGAGCCGGAGCTTCCATTACGTTGGCTAAAGTGCCAATATGTCCGTGAACGTCATCATATACTTTATAACCAATTAATTCATCGTTATAAAATTCATCTCCTTCTGGAACGGGTTCTAATTCCTGGGGTAAGTACACCAGTTTACCCGAAATGTTTTTTGCTTCTTGCTCCGTATTTAAATCATCGAAACTACAAATGGCAAAGCCATTGTTTTGCGGGGTAAATTGGGTAAAAAAAAACGGAATCAGATTTTTATTGAATTCAATAAAAACTGATTCCGGAATTTCAATTTGGTCTACCGCAGGATGAGTAAATTTTATTTTAAGAGCACCTTTGAAGCCGTGAGGGCGAACAATTTTACCTAGCTCAAAATATCCTGGGTAATCCATTTACAGAATTATGCTTCTGTAGTTTCTTCAGTTGAAGCTTCTGATTGATC
>JBMYWA010000088.1:0-8159 GCA_049606935.1 Salibacteraceae bacterium | reverse complement strand
GAAAAGATTTAAAATCTATCTTTGCAGCCCGATTTTTCGGGGATTGGATTAATGAATTGAATTAAAGCGTAACACATTGGATACTTTAAGTTACAAGACCAAATCGGTCAACAAAGAATCAGCCGACAAAAAATGGCTGGTGGTTGATGTAGAAAACATGATCTTAGGTCGTGCTGCATCAGAAGTAGCAAAATTGCTACGAGGTAAGCATAAGCCAGCTTACACTCCTCATTCAGATAACGGTGACTATGTTATCGTATTGAATGCTGAAAAAATCAGATTATCTGGTACTAAGGCTACAACCAAAACGTACATCCGTCACACTGGGTACCCAGGTGGTCAGAGAACTTTGACTGCAGACGAGGTAATGGACAAAAAACCAACAAAAGTTTTTGAATCTGCTGTAAAAGGTATGCTTCCAAAAAACAAGTTAGGTAAGGCCATTTATGGTAACATGCACGTATATGCTGGAACTGAGCACGCTCACGAAGCACAAAAACCGACAAAAGTAGAATTGTAATATGGAAATGATTAACGCATTAGGAAGAAGAAAAAGTTCTGTGGCGCGTGTTTACGTGACTCCAGGTAGTGGAGCTGTTGTAATCAACGGTCGTACACCAGAAAACTTCTTTCCATTAGCTACACAAAGAGCTAAGTTATATAGACCATTTGAATTAACTGAAACTGTTGAAAAATACGATGTTAAAGTTAATGTAAAAGGTGGTGGAACTACAGGTCAGGTAGAAGCGATTAGATTGGCAATTGCTAGAGCATTAGTAAAGATTGATGCAGAGTATAAGCCTCTTTTAAAAGCTGAAAGCTTAATGACTAGAGATCCAAGAATGGTAGAACGTAAGAAATTCGGTCAACCAAAAGCGCGTAAACAATTCCAATTCTCAAAACGTTAATCCGTTTAGAGTTCAGAATCTAAACAATCAAGACTGCTTTATGCAAAACTTGTTTGTTGCCGCTTGGTAAAAAGAAAGTGAACAAAATTTTAAAAAAAGATTACAATGTCAAAAGTATCATATAAAGAACTTATGGATGCAGGTGTACACTTCGGACACCTTTCTCGTAAATGGAACCCAAGAATGGCTCCATATATCTTCATGAAGAAGAACGGGATCCATATTATTGATTTAAATAAAACTCAAGCTAAACTTGATGAAGCTGCTGCTGCCATGAAACAAATGGCAAAATCTGGTCGTAAGATCATGTTTGTAGCTACTAAAAAACAAGCTAAAGCTATCGTTGCAAAACATGCGGAGCGTGCTGGTATGCCTTACGTTACTGAGCGTTGGCCAGGTGGTATGTTAACTAACTTTGCTACTATTCGTAAAGCAATTAGAAAAATGGACAACATCGACAAATTGTTGGCTGATCCAAATTCTTCTAACATTGCTAAGCGTGAGCGTTTGATGATGTCTCGTCAACGTGAAAAATTAGACCGTAACTTGGGTCCTATTAAAGATTTGACTCGCTTACCAGCGGCTATCTTTATTGTAGATATTAACCGTGAAAACATTGCTACTTCTGAAGCAATAAAACTAGGGATTCCTACTTTCGCAATGGTGGATACCAATACAGATCCAACGGTAATTGATTTCCCAATTCCATCTAACGATGATGCTTCTTCTTCTATTGATGCTATCGTATCAAAATTAGCTGATGCGGTTATTGAAGGATTGAAAGAGCGTAATTCAGCAAAAGCAGCATCAAAAGATGCCCCAAAAGCTGAAGCTAAAAAGGAAGAGAAATCTGAGCCTAAAGCAGAAGCAAAAGCTAAAGAAGAATCAAGTGCTGCAGCTGAAGAAGTTGCAACTGAAAAATAATTAGAATAAGATTTTTATCATGAAGATTACTGCCGCAGAAGTAAACGCACTACGTAAGCAAACGGGTGCTGGAATGATGGACTGTAAAAAAGCTTTAGTTGAGGCTGAAGGTAATGCAGAAAAAGCTGTTGAAATCCTTAGAAAAAAAGGTCAAAAAGTAGCAGCTAAGAGAGGCGATAACGAAGCTAAAGAAGGTTTAGCTATTGCCTTATCTAACGGGAATAATGGTGTTGTAGTTCGTTTGAACTGTGAAACTGATTTCGTTGCAAAAAATGATAACTATAACCAATTAGTAACAAAAATTGCTGAGATTGCTTTAGCAACCGGTTCTAAATCTATCGAGGAGTTAAAAGGTCAAGATTTTGACGGTTTAACTGTTGAGGCACAAATTACTGACCAAGTTGGAAAAATTGGTGAAAAATTAGATTTATCTGCTGTATCTGCAATTTCTGCTGATACCGTAGTAGCTTACAATCACCCAGGAAACCAGGTAGCTACTTTAGTAGGTTTAAATCAAGCTGCTGATGGAGTTGCTGATGCTGGTAAAGATGTGGCAATGCAAGTTGCTGCAATGAACCCAGTTGCTCTTAACAAAGATTCAATTCCACAATCAGTAATTGATAAAGAATTAGAAATTGGTAGAGAGTTGGCAATTCAAGAAGGTAAACCAGAGGCTATGGCAGATAAAATTGCTCAAGGTCGTTTAGGTAAATTCTTCAAAGAAGCTACTTTATTAGATCAAGCGTTTATTAAAGATAACAAAGCTTCTGTACAGAAGTATTTAGATGGAGTAAGTAAAGGTCTTACTGTAACTGAGTTTTCTAGAGTATCTTTATCTTAATATATTGAGATTTTAAAAAAAGAGAGATTGTTTCAATCTCTCTTTTTTTTGTCCTAATTTTCGCATTTCGTATCAACATCAATAAAAATATAATGAAATTTAAAAGAGTTCTTCTAAAACTAAGTGGTGAGTCTTTACTAGGCGATAAACAGTTTGGCATTGATCATTCGAGATTATCTGAATATTCAAAGGAAATTAAGCACTTAATTGATGCCGGTGTTGAGGTAGCTATTGTTATTGGCGGAGGAAATATTTTTAGAGGTATTCAAGAAGAAGATGGTGCTATTGATCGTGTCCAAGGTGATTACATGGGTATGTTGGCTACCATGATTAATAGTATGGCCTTGCAATCTTCTTTAGAAGCTTGCGGTGTTAAAACAAGATTGTTATCGGCAATTAAAATGGAGCAAATAGCTGAACCATTTATCAAGCGAAGAGCAACACGTCATTTAGAAAAAGGTAGAGTGGTTATTTTTGGTGCTGGTACCGGTAACCCATATTTTACCACTGATACTGCCGCAGCTTTAAGAGCATCTGAAATTGGAGCAGAAGTAATGTTGAAGGGAACTCGCGTGGATGGTATTTATACAGCTGACCCGGAAAAAGACCCGAGCGCAACTAAATATGATAACGTTTCCTATCAAGAATGTATTGATAAAGATTTAAGCGTAATGGATTTAACGGCATTTGCTTTATGTAAAGAAAACGGTTTGCCAATTATGGTTTTTGACATGGATTCTGGTGGAAACTTGATTAAAGTTGTTGCAGGGGAAAGTGTAGGAACTCTGGTAAATTAATAATTGTAAGAAACTCATAAAAAAAGCCGCATTTTGCGGCTTTTTTTATGAGGTAAATATTCATTTGTTGCGGCTTTAATAGCTTGTTTTAAACATTTATCCTTTTACTCTAGTGCCGAAATAAATGTAACCTCCTGTAATACAGGTGTAAATATTTTTTATATCACTATTAATAACCATTGGAAACATTTTACCCGAAAAACGTTTCCTATACCAGAAAACCATGTTACATTTGCAGGCTATGAGTGAAAAAATTAATGAACTTTTAGCAAAGGCTTCTGCGCTTTTCATGACGTATGGAATTAAAAGTTTGACTATGAATGATATTTCAAGTCGACTTGGAATATCAAAAAAGACACTGTACAATTTTGTTTCTGACAAGAATGATTTGGTTTACAAGTGTATTGATTTACATATTATTGAAAATGAGTGTCGATTAATGGAGGCCTGCACAGCCTCTTCCAATGCTATTGAAGAGTTGTTCACATTTAGCCGATTTGCAGGGGAACAATTTAGTGCTATTCACCCCTCCATATTTTTTGATCTTCAAAAATATCACCCAAATGCATGGGAACGTTTAAACTCTTTTGAGGAAAAAACTATCCTAGAGGTTACCAAAAGAAATCTAGAAAGAGGAATAAAGGAAGGGTTGTTTAGAAACGACTTTAATGTAGACTTGATAGCTCAAATATATCTTTCTATGGTGCAAAATATCTTTTATAATACCCCTAAACTATTGTCCGGATTAACCCTATCCGATTATTACAAGAACATGTTTGACTACCATTTGCGTGGTATAGCAAGCGAAAAAGGAATGCAATTAATCAATAAACATAAATAAGAATACCTCATGAATAAATTAAACACATTCTCTCTAATACTGCTCATGTTGGCAATTATTGGGATTGAAAAAGTGCAGGCGCAAACAGCCACTTACACTTTTTCATTAGAGGAAGCTCGTGCATATGCAGTGGAGCATAGTTACAGTACAAGAAAGGCTGTTTTAGATCAAGAAATGGCAGAGAAGAAAATGAAGGAAACTACCGCCATTGGGTTGCCTCAATTTGGAGCAAGTGCCGATTTTAATAACTTTTTAGAGCTTCCTACTTCTGTTTTACCACCAGAGTTTGGTCCTCCAGGTAGTACTGATCCTGTGGCGCTCCAATTTGGTACGGATTATTCATTGGGAGCCAACCTTACGGTGAACCAATTAATTTTTAATGGTTCTTACATAGTTGGTTTACAAGCGGCTAAAGTGTATCGTGAAATGAGTGAAAAGGTGCTGATAAAATCTGAGCGTGATATTAAGGATGAAGTTACACAGGCTTATGGTAACGCTATTGTATCTGAAGAAAACTTTGAAACTATAAAGGGGAATAAAGAATATTTAGAAAAGACCTTAATAGAAACAAAAGCATTATATGACGCAGGTTTCGCCAAAGAACAAGATGTAGATCAATTAACTATACTTGTACAAAGCGCATTAATTGAGTACAATCGTGCAGATAGATTGCGAGAGATATCAAATAACTTCTTAAAATTTACTTTAGGAATTGAAACTGTTGCAGATATCATTTTAACTGATAGTCTTTCAAAAATTGTTTCTTATGGTAATGATTCTGCAGTGGTAGAGCAAGCGTTTGACGTAAATTCAAATATTGATTATAAAATTGCTCAAAGTAACCAACAGCTTCAAGAACTTAACTTAAAAAATACCAAGGCTGAATTTTTACCCACATTGAACGGGTTTTATCAATATTCTCAGAAATATCAGAAAAATGACCTCAGTATGAATGGTGACTACTGGTTTCCTTCTCAAGTTTGGGGGCTACAATTGAACATTCCTATTTTTAGTAGTGGTCAAAGAATGTATGTAAAACAACAAGCAGATTTAAATTTTCAAAAATCACAAATTGACACCAAACAAGCTGAAGAAGGTTTGATGGTGGAGTTCTTAACCAAAAAATCAGAATATCAATTTTCAATAGACCAATATAAAAATGCGAAGGCAAACTTGGATTTGGTACAAAAGGTGGTAAACAAAGAAACTATTAAATACCAAGAAGGAATGTCATCTTCGCTTAATCTAGCGAATGCCCAAATTCAATTTTTCCAAATTCAAGGAACCTACATCCAATCTATTATGCAAATGATTAATGCAAGATCGGCAATGGACAGAATCCTTAATAATTATTAAACAAACTATACTACAATATAAACAGATGAAAAATTTACTATATCTATCAGCGGCATTTTTCTTAGCCTCTTGTGCTACAGAACCAACCGGAGACTATCTATCTCAATTATCCTCAAAACGCGACAGTATAAAAACAGAATACCGTGCTCTGGGTGCAGAGTTGGCTCAGATTGAAGCTGAATTATCTACCTTAGATACCAACAGAAAGATGGTTAATGTAACCGCAGAAAAAGCCGAGAAAACTAACTTTTCGCATTTTTTCAAAATCTATGGGTCTGTTCAAACCGATAACAACACTTTGGTTTATCCAACTACTCAAGGAGAAATTATTCGAATAAAAGTAGAGGAAGGACAACCTGTAAGGAAAGGACAAATTCTAATTTCTTTGGATACCGAAATTATTAGAAAAAGCATTGAAGAGGTAAAAGTTCAAAAAAGATTGGCTCAGGATGTGTTTGAAAAACAAGAAAAGCTTTGGAAACAAAACATTGGTTCGGAAATGGATTATTTGCGCGCCAAAAACAATTTGGAATCATTAGATCAAAAATTAGTAACCCTTGAAACTCAAGCTAGAAAATCAAATGTTACCGCACCTTTTTCTGGTACAGTTGATGAAATTTTGGTGAAAAACGGACAACTTGTTAATCCAGGGGTAGCAACAATGAGGATAGTCAACCTTGACAAGGTTTACCTAAAAGCAGATGTTCCTGAAGGTTATATTAAAACCATAGGTAAAGGAACTTCGGTTAATGTTACTTTTCCATCAATGGACCTAGCTTTAGAAACCCAAATTAATGAAACTGGGAGGTTTATTAATCCGGCTAATAGAACTTTTGTTGCCAGAGTGAATTTATCTAATTCAGACAATAAATTGTATCCTAATTTATTAGGGATGCTTGAAATTAAGGATTACAATAATGAGGAAGCAATTGTGGTACCAGCCCGATTAATTCAAGAAAATGCTCAAGGAAAGAGTTTCATTTTTGTGGTGACAAATAAAAAAGGAGCAACTTATTCAGAAATCAGATATATTGAATCAGGAATGACTTATAATGGCTTTACTGAAGTAGTAGCTGGACTTCAAGAAGGAGATTTAATTGTTGATAAAGGCTCTAGAAACGTGAGCAATAATCAATTAATTCGAGTAACTAAATAACCTTTTAGGTTAATAAAAAAATATTAGTTATGAGTTTTGAAGAAACTAAAAATAAAGTAAAGGCATTTGGCATCACAGCCATGTCTATAAAAAACCGAACCACGGTAATGGTTCTTACATTTATAATTTTCGTAGCAGGTTTAGGCGCTTACAATTCTATGCCTAAAGAAGCCTTTCCGGAGATTGTAATGCCCGAAATTTATGTAAGTACTATCTACCCAGGTAATAGTCCACTGGATATTGAAAAACTGGTTACACGTCCTATTGAAAAAGAGGTTAAAGGAATCACAGGTATAGATGAAATAACATCGTCTTCGTTACAAGGAGTTTCTAGTATAAAAATTAAGTTTGATTTTAGTGTTACACCTGAGCAAGCCTTAAGAAAGGTCAAAGACAAGGTAGATGTGGCTATGGCCGACCCTGATTTTCCTTCTGATTTGCCGGCAGACCCAAACGTGTTCGACATGAACTTCTCTGAGTTAATGCCTATTCTAAATATTAATTTATCTGGCGATTTTTCTTTAGATATGTTGAACGAATATGCAGAATATTTAGAAGATAAAATTGAAGACATTCCACAAATTAACGAGGTAGATATTAGAGGAATCAACGATAAGGAAGTCAAGGTTGAACTTGACCTTCTAAAAATGGAAGCTACCAAAATTAATTATCAAAATGTAGAGGATGCCATCAACTTTGAAAACATGACCGTTTCTGGAGGAAACGTACTTATTGATGGGTTTAAAAGATCTATTCGTGTAGTTGGTGAGTTTTCTGATTGGAGAGATATCGAAAATATTATTGTTGGCCGTGAGAAAGGCAATATTGTTTACCTACGCGATGTAGGAACCGTTTCTTTTGGTGAAAAGGAAAAGGAAAGTTATGCCCGTGAATACACAAAATCGGTTGTAAGTTTAGATGTGAAAAAGCGAGGAGGAGAAAACCTTATCGAGGCATCTGAAGCTATTTCTTTGGTTATTGCTGAAGCTCAAAAGAACTATTTACCAGAAGGGTTAAATATTACTATTACCAATGATCAAACTGATCAAACCAAAGACCAATTGAGCGAGTTAGAAAACTCAATTTTATTCGGGATGGTTCTGGTTATTGGAGTTTTGTTATTCTTCCTAGGTTTAAGAAATGCCTTGTTTGTGGGTATTGCAATTCCTTTATCCATGTTATTATCCTTCCTAGTTCTTAGTTCTTTAGGGGTAACATTAAACATTATGGTGTTATTCTCACTGGTGCTTGCCTTAGGTATGCTGGTAGATAACGGAATTGTAGTGGTGGAAAATATTTACCGTTTAATGGATGAAGGTAATCCACCTGCAAAGGC
>JBMYWA010000087.1:0-8255 GCA_049606935.1 Salibacteraceae bacterium | reverse complement strand
ATGATGCTACGGAACATTCAGTAGAAGATTTTAATGATTTAGGCGTTGTAGTTTGGGTTCAAAAGGCGGATAACGAAGTATTGAACGCAACCAATGCTATTGCAACTCCTTTATCTGTGGCAAACACCACAAAAGAGTTAAATATAGTTTCTGTTTTTCCTAACCCAGCAGGTGAGAGAACCGTTATCTCAATTGAGACTGAGGGTTCAAACTCTGCTGCAGTTAAAGTTATTGACATGGTTGGTAAAACAGTAATAAATTTAAATAGTGTGAACCTTGTTTCTGGAAAGAATAACTTGAATTTAAATACTTCTAAACTTAATGGTGGTGTGTATTTTGTTCAAGTAATGATTGACGGGGAGGTTTCTACAACTCAGTTGGTTATTCAGAAATAGACGGAAATTATCTTTTAAAAAAGCTGTTTCAAATTTTTGAAACAGCTTTTTTTTTGCTCTATCATTTAAAAGGGTCAGAATACATTTCACTCTTTAAAAAATCATAGTCTGTAAGTGTATTAAGAAAGAACTCTAAAGCTATTTTTTCCTCTTCTGAAAGGTTGAACCGAACTGCTGCTGTATTCCCTGGACTCATTAAATGTCCATCTAAAGTGGGAGACCATGAGATTCCTGTGCTGTACGTATTAATAACCGATTTTAGGTCCCTATAATCACCCTTGTGCATAAATGGAGCTCTCACGGCTATATTTCGTAAAGAAGGAGCTCTAAACTTTCCTCTATCTAAAGGATTTCCGGTAACATTTTCTAATCCATTATCATCTGGTTCTCTAGAAAGGCCATTGTTTCTTGCAACATCTGTAATCATAGCATCTGTAAAGTGACAACTAGAACACATTCCTTTGTTTAATGAATAAAAAACATCCTTACCTAAGTTCTCTTGATTTGTGAAATTGCTGAATGGCTCGTTAACCTTATGGGCCCTTCTACCTTGATCAAAACGTGAATCAAAAGAAACCATACTTCTTACAAATTGCGCTAACGCTTTTGAAATCCTTTGGGAAGTGATTAGACTATCTCCGAAAGCCCTTTTAAATAGTATGGGGTAATAAGGTAGGCTCAGTAGCTTTAACTCTAGATCAATTAAGTTCATTCCCATTTCAATCGAGTCTTGAATGGGCATTAAAACTTGCGCTTCCAAGGTTGGAGCTCTTTCATCCCAAAAAAATCTTCCGTTTTCGCGGTAACGTGCATTTGCTAACCCCATTGAATGACGTTTAGTAAAAAGTCCAGTATATCCCCTAGAAAGAGCTAGAGTATCACTAAATCCGTGACTTTGAATATGACAGCTTGAACAGGATACAGTATTGTTTTTAGATAGGTTTTTATCATAAAAAAGCACTCTACCCAAAGTAGCCCCAGAATTGGTTATGGGGTTGTTTACAGGAGTATTATCATGAATGGCAATATTTTGAGCATCTAAAAAGGCAGGGATGTTTTTTGACTCATAATCAAAGGGGTAGTTGGGTAAATTTAAGTATTTAAATAAAACTCCATTTTCAACGTGAACAGGCAAAATTGTTGTTTCTTTCTTTTTTCGGTCGCAAGAAACAACACTTAAAAAAATACTAATTAATACCACGTGTTGAAGTACTCGAATTTTTGCTTTACTCATTATTCAAAAGTAAAGATATTTTACTTCTAATCAGTAAGTTGTGCGCTGCTTATGAAAAGGCTTAATAATGTGTTAATTAAAGGCTGAAATATTTTAATTGGAATATTAATTGTTTGTGTGATAGGTAAGATTAAATTAATATTACAGCATCAAAAAAAAACAAGATGAAATATTCAGCAATTATTGTAGCATTATTGATTTCTGTAGCGGTTCAAGCACAGAAAAAACTACCCGAAATTAATATTCAAAACATTGACTTTGAGACCTTTAATACAGGTGATATTAAAAATGGAGATAAACCAATAATAATTAGTTTTTGGGCTACATGGTGTGCACCTTGTAAAGCAGAGTTAAATGCAATTGCAGATGAGTATCCAGATTGGGAAGAAACAGGCGTGAAGATTTACATTGTGTCTATTGATAATTCAAGATCGGTGAATAGTGTTCAGCCATATGTTTATGGACAAGACTGGCCTTTTATTACCCTTTTAGATGTTAATTCTGAATTTAGAAGAGCAATGAACGTGAATAATGTTCCTCATACTTTTTTATTAAACGGTGCGGGTAATATTGTTTGGCAACATAACGGTTATAATCCAGGTGATGAAGAAGAACTGTTAGAGCTTGTTCATAAAGTAATTAATGGAGAGGAGATTTAATTCATTGCATTTTTAGGGAATATGAAGTTTAAAATATTTTTTGTTGCCTTGGTTGCGCTTTCGTTTTTTTCGAATAGCGTAGAGGCTCAAATTCCAGAATTGTCTGGTGCAGACCTTGGAGAAATTCATGGGAATTTTGATTTGGGGGCACAATATTACCGAGATGATTCTTTGATTGGAGCACCTACTGTACCCGAACAAGTGCTGTTTAATGGATTTTTGAATCTTAACTATACAAAAGGTAAGTTTAGAGCAGGATTAAGATATGAGAGTTATCAAAATGCAATGCTTGGTTACAGTCCGGAATACAAGGGTAACGGAATCCCGTACAGATATGCTGGTTATACTGTAGGAAATTTTGATTTTACAGCGGGTAACTTTTATGAGCAATTTGGAAATGGCTTTGCGTTAAGAACTTATTTTGAACCTACTTTAGGGGTAGATAATTCAATAGATGGGTTTAGAGTGAAGTACACCAATAAAGGTGTTAGTATTAAAGCCTTAATTGGTACCCAAAGAAATTACTTTGAGCAAAGTAAAGGAATAGTAAGAGGAGCCGATTTTCAAATTCAATTAAATGAATTGGTGGATTCTATGAAAAAGCAAAAGACCAAATATCAATTTGGCGGAAGCGTGGTTTCTAAATTTCAAGAAGATAATAATCCAGACCTAATTCTTCCTGAGAATGTAATGATCTTGGATGGAAGATTTAAGGTGTCTAGAAAGGGAGTTTATGTGTTTAGTGAGTATGCTTATAAATACAATGACCCATCTGCAGATAACCAATATATTTATAGAAATGGGCAATCTTTAGAAGTTGGCGCTGGATACTCAAGACCTGGATTTGGAATTAACGTAACGGCTCATACTTTGATTAACATGTCCTACAGAAGTGACCGGGATAACTCAAGTCAGTTTGTGGAAGAGTACATAAACTTTGTGCCTTCATTAACAAAGCCTCATAGCTATTTATTAATGTCAACCCTTTACCCTTACGCCACACAGTTGCAAAATGAAATGGCATTTCAAGTGGATATGGTATTTAAGTTAAAAAGAGGATCTTCCATAGGTGGTAAATATGGAACCACATTTTTTGTTAACTTATCTATGGCTCATGATGTGGATACGACTAATTTAAACGACATGAATAGTACTAGGTTAGGCTATAGTGCAAATTTATTTGCGTTGGGAGATATGAGATTATGGCAAGATTTTAATTTCAAGATTGTACGTAAATTCAGCAAGAAATATGAAATGAAATTTACTTATCAAAACCTGTTTTATAACATAGATCAACTGCAAGGTAAACCTGGATATGATGACATTTTTGCCAATGTATTTATTGCGGAAGGGAAGTATAAGTTCACTAGAAAAAATACATTGAGAATGGAAGCTCAAGTTTTAGCTACCGATCAGCATGACGGTGATTGGGCGGCAGCGGTAGCAGAATTCACCATGTCTCCTCACTGGACGTTCTCTATTTTAGATCAATATAATTACGGCAATAAAACCCAAGAAAAAAGAATACATTATTTCACGGCATCTGTTGGTTATACTCAAAAGGCTAGTAGATTGATGTTGAGTTACGGTAGACAACGTGAAGGGTTATTTTGTGTAGGTGGAATTTGTAGAGTTGTCCCAGCCTCAAATGGCGTGAAACTAACATTATCAACAACCTTTTAATATGACGATAATGAAACAGATATATTTAATAATAGCCATTGTATTTATTGGCGTTACAGGATGTAATATTGTGGAGGAACCGTATGGTCCTATTATTGATTATGGATGGGATTCTGCGTATGATCAGGACCCTGTTTATAACGATACTAACGCAGTACCTCGTAGGAGGATTTTATTGGAAGAATTAACAGGACACAAATGTCCGAACTGTCCGGACGGGCAAGATATAGCTAAAGATTTGTTAACTGATAATCCAGATGATTTTGTAGTGGTTTCTATTCACAATTCTGGTTATTTTTCAAAACCTGATTTAACGGACCCCTCTCACCCTTATCCGGGCGACTTTGAAACCGAAACAGGAGAGAAACTAAGAATTGGATATCAATTTCAAGTTTTTCCTGGAGGAATGTTAAATAGAACGGAGATTGATGGTAGCCCTAAGGTGGACTATAAACTATGGGAAACCACGGTTAATGATTTATTAAGCAATCCTTCATATATGGCTCCTAGGTTCAAGTTTAACCTAGTAACCACATTTAATAATGAATTGGGTAATAAAACCGTTCGGGTTCAGTACAAAGTGGAGTCGTTAGGCGATATACCGGGTAATATTGCTATTGTAGGTTATGTGGTGGAGAGTAAAATTATTTCTCCTCAAACAGATAATAGAGAGCCAAATCCATATGTGGCCGATTACGAGCATAATCATATGTTGCGAGTTGGGTTTCCTGGTGATGGCTCAGGTAAAACAATTTTTACAAATCCAAAACCTGGAGATATTGCAGAAGTAACAAACCCTTCAGATTTTTTAATTACAGGAATAGATGATGCTTGGGTACCAGAAAATATGGAGGTAATAGTTTTTGTGTACAATTCAAACACTGGAGAAATTCTGGGTACGGAGGAAATGCATATGGTTAACTAAGGATAAGGAACTTTACGAATAAAAAGGGCGGTAATGAATTTCAATACCGCCCTTATTTTTGTCCATTTGTTGAATTCTTAGTCCAACTTTAAAACTGCCATGAATGCCGCTTGAGGTATTTCTACGTTACCCACTTGACGCATTCTCTTTTTTCCTTTTTTCTGTTTTTCTAAAAGCTTTCTTTTACGAGAGATATCACCACCATAACATTTAGCAGTTACATCCTTTCTAACGGCTTTAACTGTCTCTCTCGAAATAATCTTTGCTCCAATTGCAGATTGAATAGCAATATCAAATTGCTGGCGCGGTATAAGCTCCCTTAATTTAGAACAAATTTTCTTTCCTAGTGAATAGGCATTGTCTCTGTGTATTAGAGCCGATAGGGCATCCACGTTATCCCCGTTCAATAAAATATCTAATTTTACTAATTGAGAACGTTGGTAACCAATTGGGTGATAATCAAACGAAGCATATCCTTTTGAAACCGTTTTCAATCTGTCGTAAAAGTCAAAAACAATCTCGCCTAAAGGCATATGAAAAATAATTTCAACTCTATCTGTAGTCAAATAATTTTGCGATTGTAAGATTCCTCTTTTTTCAATACACAAAGTCATAATTGAACCAATAAACTCCGATTTGGTAATGATTTGAGCAGAGATGTAAGGTTCTTCTACATATTCCAATACTGCAGGATCTGGAAATTCTGACGGATTCATTACCGTAAAAGTTTCATCTCTTTTGGTATGTGCAATGTAGGATACATTGGGAACAGTGGTAATAACGGTCTGGTTATGTTCTCTTTCTAATCGTTCTTGGATTATTTCCATGTGAAGCATTCCTAAAAAACCACATCTAAACCCAAAACCTAAAGCAGCTGAGGTTTCTGGCTCAAAAGTTAAAGAAGCATCATTTAATTGGAGCTTTTCCATAGCATCACGAAGCTCTTCGTAATCATCATTTTCTACAGGATAAACACCCGCAAAAACCATAGGTTTTACATCCTCAAATCCGGTAATAGGTTCGCATGGCTCTTTGGCTAAAGTAATGGTGTCACCTACTTTAATTTCTTTGGCCACTTTAATTCCGGAAACTACAAAACCTACGTCCCCGGCAGATAAAGTGTCTCTAGATTCCTGTTCTAGTTTTAATACTCCAATGTCGTCAGCGGTGTATTCTTTATCCGTATTTACAAATTTTATTAAGTCACGTTTATTAATCGTACCATTGAATATTCTAACATAGGCAATAATTCCTCGAAATGAATTGTATACCGAATCAAAAATCATTGCTTGAAGAGGCGCCTTAGGATCTCCTGTTGGAGCAGGACACCTTTCAATAATGGCTTCTAAAATTTTGTCAACTCCTTTACCTGTTTTACCACTAGCAGGAATTATTTCCTCATATTCACAGTCAATAAGATCTACAATTTGATCAGAAACCTCATCTGGCATGGCACTTGGCAAATCCATTTTATTTAAGATAGGAATGATGGTTAAATCATTTTCTAACGCTAAATATAAATTGGATATGGTTTGCGCTTGAATTCCCTGTGTGGCATCTACAATAAGCAATGCGCCCTCACAGGCTGCAATTGATCGGGAAACTTCATAAGAAAAATCAACGTGTCCTGGTGTATCAATCAGGTTTAGAACATACTCTTCTCCGTCTTGCTTATAATTCATTTGAATTGCGTGCGATTTAATGGTAATCCCACGTTCTCTTTCCAAATCCATATCATCCAAAAGCTGATCTTGAGCTTGTCTTTCTGAAATGGTGTTTGTTTGCTGTAACAGTCTATCCGCTAGCGTACTTTTTCCATGATCAATATGTGCGATAATGCAAAAGTTACGAATGTTTTTCATCTTACTCATTGGCGCGAAAATACGGCAATTTTGACTTTTCTAATACAAATTGTTTAGGAAGAAAAATGCTGGTAAAAATGTGCAGCAATTTCCAACGGTAAAGAGTTTTTTCTAAAAACCTTAACATTAGATGTGAAAATTTACAAGGTGAGGTTCTGTGTAAGTGATTTAAATTGAAATAGATGCGATAATGCCTTTTAAATTCCATAACATTAAGTTAACATTGCGATAATATAGGGTTAACGTTATATTTTTGTTAGCAGCAAGATTTTGAAATCATGAAGAACATTTTTTTCGCATTATTAATGGTTTTTATTGGAATAGATTCAATAGGACAAGAAGCGAAAGTGTTAAAAGAGAACTTTTACAGTACTGGTGAATTAAAATCAAAGTTTATTGAAATTAATAGAAGCTTGGTTCAGGTTACTTATTATTTTCAATCAGGTGTGATTTCAGAAACTGGATTTTATGTAAATGAAAAACTCACCGGAAAATGGAAAACCTATAACATAGATTCAGAGTTAATTTCCATTGGTTATTTCGAGGATAATCAAAAATCTGGAATTTGGTCTTTTTTTAAGGATGGCGATCTAGTGAATGAAATATCGTATGAATCTCATCAATTTGCAGAAAAATAAAGGGGTATATTAGAAATAGGGCCTTTCAGAAATGAAAGGCTTTTTTATTTTTAAACCACTGGAATTTCAGCAAACTCAAAGGCTATTGAAAAATTTCTTTCCCTATCCCCAAAAAAAATTGAAAGAGATTACTCAGAATTACTTCTAGGAGCATCTTCAAACGCTGTTTAGGGTTAACAAAGCCCCTGAAATACTTCATTAACGACTTTAAACTGAATTGCCCTTTTGATTTGCTTTATTTGATGATTATTAAATAAATCTAAAGCAACATCATTTAACTTTTTTCCATCCATATTTTTGATTCTTTAGGAATGAAGGGTTCTTCATGATGAAACTCATTGCCAATAGTATTATGGAAGACGGTGAATTTTTTGGTAACATCAATAGAACAAAAATTCTGGCCATAGAACTTAGTTTTAGGCAGGAATTATTCGCTTTTTAGAACTACTTAATGACAAAAAGCCTTTTTTCTGAATAATTTGAACCCTCTATGTGTGCAGCATAAGTACCTTTTGGGTATCCTGCTAAGTTAATTCTTGTTTTAACGCTTCCAGAAACTTTGGTAAATAAGATTTTTCCAGTGATATCATAAACCGTTATTGTAAGTGATTCATTTCCATTTTGAAGAATAAACAAATGGCTTTGTGTAGGGTTTGGAAACAAAAGAAACTTAGAACTAGGAATGTTTGGTTTTTTTCCAGATGCAGTTTCAATGCAAGGGTTTAATAATCCTTGGTTGAAGTAACTTCTTATGGTGTCAGCTCGCATTAACATGTTATCCACCCCAGCTTCAGCTCCTGTTTTTTGATAGTCTCTCCCAAAAATGTACGCATAGGTTAACTCTATGGTGTCATTTGGT
>JBMYWA010000086.1:0-8451 GCA_049606935.1 Salibacteraceae bacterium | reverse complement strand
TCATCGGTTTTTTCTTTTGGGGTAGTTCATCTACTCTTAAAGTTTCTGAATTAAACTCTATTGAAAAAAACATCAACCCTATTCAGCCACAACCCAACGAAACCCTATCTATTATAACCTACAATTTGGGATACCTATCTGGAATGACTAATAATAGACCCGTGGCCAGAACCAAAGACTTATTTGACAATAATTTAAATAAAACACTTGAAATATTTCAAAACCTAACCCCTGATTTTGTCGCTTTTCAAGAGATAGATTTTAATGCCGACCGGAGCTATAATATCAACCAAATGAATGAGTTGATGGAAAAACATCCATTTATTTATTCTGCAAAAGCGGTAAATTGGGATAAAGCTTATGTACCGTTTCCATATTGGCCTATTTCTAAACAATTTGGAAAAATAAATTCTGGCCAGGCATTATTATCGCAACATGAAATTATTGGCAATGATATCGTATCGTTAATCAAACCGAAAGATAATCCGTTTTATTACAATGCTTTTTATCTGGATAGATTAATCCAAATAATAAAATTAGTGGTAAACGGAAGAGAAATGGTCATAATGAATCTTCATTTAGAAGCTTTTCATGCCGAAACCAGAAATGCTCAAGTAAAAACAGTGCTTAAAGAGTTTCACAAATACTCCGAACATTTTCCAGTAATTGTGTGTGGTGATTTTAATAGCACCCCTCCAGGTGTCTCTCAGCCGTATCAAGACGATCATGTAATTCAAACATTGCTCAACGATTATCAAATGGAAATGGCTATTGGGTTAGAAGAAAACTCGGAGAATGAAAAATCCTATTTCACTTTTGAGTCAGTGAACCCCGATAGACGATTAGACTATTTTTTCTATAATCCTAAATTTATTCAATTAGTGGACGCACGTGTTGTTCATGAAGCTGGCGATATTTCAGACCATTTACCGGTATTGATGCAATTTGTTTTTAGGTAGTTTTCAATGAGTTCTATTGCTATTATAGGAGGAGGTTCTTCCAGCTTGATATTGGCTGAAATGCTTGGGAATCATTTTAAGGTAGCCCTTTACGAAAAAGGTAAAACCATTGGCAGAAAGTATTTAGTAGCCGGAAAGGGAGGTTTTAATATCTCTAATAACTTAACCGGGAAACCACTTAATTCCAAGTACACTCCGGTTGGATTTTTAGATAAAGCCCTCAACGAATTCGGAGTATCAGAATTAAGAGATTGGTATAAAAAAATAGGCGTTGAAACATTCATTGGGTCGAGCAATCGTGTCTTTCCAAAAGAAGGAATTTCTCCTGCAGATGTTTTACGATCCATTAAAAAGCAACTTTCAGAAAAAAAAGTAATAATTCATACCCAATCTGAATTTGTGGGTTTTAACAAAGACGGATTACCTTTAATAAAAAACGCACAAGAAACCGAGTCTGTTAAATCTGATTACTATGTTTTTTGTTTAGGTGGAGGTTCTTGGAAAGTTACTGGGTCCAATTCTGATTGGCTAGACTATTTTAATAAAATTGGGATAACCACTACTCCATTTGAATCCTCTAACTGTGGGTTGAATATTAACTGGAATGATAGAATACTTAAAAACCATGAAGGGAAACCTTTAAAAAACATAAGTGTTACTTGTGGGGTAACCACCATAAAGGGAGAAGCCTTAATCACCCAATACGGTATAGAAGGAAATGCCATATATCCTATTTCAGCATTGGTCAGGGAATATTTTAAACATTCGAAAATTGTCACCATTATTCTTGACTTTAAACCCAATCTAACAGAATTGGAGTTATTAAAAAAAATAAAAGGTGTCAAGCCATCCAATTATGGGAAAGCGTTAAAACTTGATACTGCATCTATGGCAATTATTAAGAACGAAACCACAAAAGAGGCCTATTTAAACCCTGAGTTATTTGTCAAGAAAGTTAAACACTTAGAATTACAAATTGAATGTTTAAGACCCATTGAAGAATCTATTTCAACAGTTGGTGGGATCATTATTGAAAATCTGAATCCAAACTTTTCACTAAAAAGCAAGTCTAACATGTTTTGCATTGGTGAAATGGTGAATTGGGATGCTCCAACCGGAGGGTTTCTTTTACAAGCTTGTTTTTCTATGGCCAACCTGGTAGCTCAAACTTTAATACACAAAAAAAAAGCCGATTAACTTTCGCTAACCGGCTCCATGAAGTTCATTTAATTACTTACTTGGTACAACCCCAATAAGTTTTACCTCTCCTCCATTACGCAATACGGTAATAGTAAAGGTTTGGTTAGGTTTTAAACCAGCCAAGTATTCACCAACAGCATCTATGTCCATAGCTGGTTCTACTTTAATTTCTCCAATTCTAATAATAATATCACCACCTGTTAGTAGTTCATTTCCCTCAATATTTGATTTGTAAATACCCGGCTTTAAACCACTTAATGCGGCAGGAGAACCAGCGGCTACTTTTTGAACCAGTAAACCCATTTCTTGAGGAAGGTTAAATATAGACCTCAATTCCCCACTAATAACTTGAAATTCTGCACCATACCAAAATGGTTGATCTCCTTCTAAATGTAATTTGCAAATATCGCTAGTTACCACAAACCCAATACCATCAAAACCACCACTTTGACTTAATATTGAACTTACAATTCCAACAACTTCTCCTTTAGTATTAAACATAGGGCCACCGGAATTTCCGTGGTTTATGGATGCATCAGTTTGAAAATATTCAGACTTGGAAAATGCATATCTGTTTCCCTTTTCTTTATGTCTCCCACTAATATAACCTACAGAAAGAGAGCGTTCTAAACCGAATGGTGCTCCAATAATACATACCTTATCGCCAATGTTTACCGTTGATGAAGGCGCAATTTTGGCTACTTTATACTCTTTAGGCATCCAAAGCAATCTAATCAAAGCTACATCAGCCGTAGCATTGGTGGTAATTACCTTTGCAGGCACCTTTTCACCCGATTGAAAATTAACCACTACTTCTTCTGCTAATAAAACCACGTGTGCTGCGGTCCAAATATCACCTTGGTCATTTATTAATACTCCAGAACCCAAACCTTCAGATGAAACCATGTTTACACCTCTAGAAGTATGGCTAGCCTGGGCATGATGCTCCTTAACCATAATGGTTACCACCGAAGGAGATAAATTTTTATATAGTGACGCGAAATCTTGCGCGAACAAACTACTAGTTATCAATAAAAAAGCGGCAATAAGTGTAATTGTTTTTTTCATTTTCGTCTTGTTTTGTAATCCTTTTAATAATGGACTTTTTATGTTACTTTTTTAATAAACCCGCAATAAAACCAGTAGTCCAAGCGGCTTGAAAATTTAAGCCTCCAGTAATACCATCAATGTCAAGAAACTCCCCCGCAAAATAGAGGTTTGGTGTTATTTTACTTTCCATGGTTTTTGAATTGATATTGGATAAAGCAATACCTCCGCAAATAACAAACTCCTCTTTAAACGTAGTCTTTTTGGTTATTTCATATTCGTCATTCAGTACTCGGTTAATTATTCGGTTTTTACTTTTTTTATCTAATGAATTCCACGTACCAGATTGGTCAATACCTAACTCCGTTAAAAAATGAATCCATAATCTATTTGGAATGTCAAATGGGTTTTTATTTCTTAGTTTCTTACCATTTTGCTCTATGAAAGTGTTCAGGTTACCCCTCACCTCATCCTCTTTTAAATCAGCCAACCAATTCACTTGAATTTTAAATTGGTAGTTTCTGTCGGCTAACTCTCTAGCCGCCAAACTAGATAATTTTAAAATAGCCGGGCCACTCATTCCCCAATGTGTTATTAATAACGGACCTTTATTCTGAAGCTTCGTTCCTTGAATTTTAACCAAAGCATTTGGGCTTACAGTGCCCATTAGTTCTGTTATTTTATCGGAAATATTGAAGGTAAACAATGATGGTACGGGAGCGCTTATTTTATGTCCAAGAGATTTAAATAAATCAAATTTCTTATCGGTGCTTTGACCTCCTAGGGCTATTATAATGGCATCAAAATGTTCTTCTGTTTCATCAGATAACTTCAATAGTATACCGTTATCCATAGGAATAAGATTAGTCATGGCTAATCCTTTTTTTATTACCACCCCTAACTTTTGAGACTCTTGCAAAAAGGTATCAATTACAGTTTGTGATGAATTGCTTACCGGAAACATTCTATTATCCGCTTCCACCTTTAACTCCACTCCTCTTTCATTAAACCAAGCAATCGTATCTTTTACCGAAAATTGAGAAAATGCTTTTTTCAAAAACTTTTCTCCGCGTGGATAGTTTTTGCACATTTTATTAGGTTCCAATTGATTATGCGTAACATTACATCTCCCACCTCCAGATACTTTGACTTTGGATAACAGTTTGTTGGTCTTTTCAAAAATGATAACTTCTGCCTGTGGATGGTTCCTTTTAGCCGACAAAGCAGCAAAAAAACCGGCAGCTCCTCCACCAATAATTGCAACTTTAGAAATAGATTCTTCCATTACCTTACTTCTACAATTTGAATTTTCTTACCATTAAAACTAACCTCATCTCCTTTTTGTTTCCCCATAAAAAGCTTGCCCACCGGAGCAGTTGGCGAAATTATAAAGTAATCCTTGCCCAATAGTTTTACCACTCCAATTCCAATACCAATGTAGTAAATACCATTACTAGCTTGAATAATACTTCCCATTTTTACTGTACTGGATGGCTTGAAATTTTCAAGAACTTTAATAGCCGGTTTTTGTTTTAGCATGTTATCGAGCAACATGGCATTATTTTCTTGCTCCAACTGCATGAGTGACTTACCGGTTTCGTGCTTATCACCTGCACTACTTTTACTTTCATTTTGGGCAGATTCTTTAGCAGAATCAATAACAGATTGCACATGTTTAATTTGATTTTCAATAAACGAGGTACAGTATTTTATTAATTCTTGACGTTCTTTGGTAAACCCATTCATGCCACAAATGTAAAGGAAGAGCTAGGTATTAGCCTCCTTCATTCTTTAATTATTCTGATTCTGGTAAATTAGGTGTAATGCCTATTTTTGAAACCTATGGATAACGCCACAATCACACTATTTGTTTCGGTCATTGGAATTCATCTTTTGGCAGTGATGAGTCCTGGACCTGATTTTATTATGCTTATTAGAAATGCCATTACCTACTCTCGTAAAACAGGTATATGGACCGCTGTTGGGTTTGGCCTAGGTATTGGAGTTCATGTGCTTTATAGTGTATTTGGCTTAGGTTTTATTATTTCTAAAACGCCTTTATTGTATGATATTATCAAATATTTAGGAGCCGCTTATCTGGCCTATATTGGAATAATGTCATTAAAAAGTACGGGTAGTCATATTGAAGTAGATGAAACTCACCACAAAGAAGATATATCTGCATTGAAAGCCTTACGTATTGGTTTCTTAACCAATGTATTGAACCCTAAGGCCACTTTATTTTTTTTAAGTCTTTTTACTTTAGTGGTTGGCCCTAATGTACCAATCCAAACTCTTATGAGCTTAGGTTTGATTTTAATGGTAAATACCACCCTTTGGTTTTGTTTGCTTGCCTACTTGGTTACTCACTCAAAAATACTCCCTACTTTTGAGAAGTATCAGGTTGTTTTTGATCGGGTTTTTGGTGTTTTATTATTGGGAATAGCAGTTAAAGTGGCCTTCTTTACGTAAATCAAGAGTAAATAAAAGTCTTACCCTCAATGGCTAAATGTGAGTTTTCAAATTCTAATTTGGTTTCCTCTAAATGTGGATTTAAATCTTTATATCTGGCTGAATAGTGCCCAATAATCAATTCACCTACCGCTGCCATTTTTGCAATTTTACCTGCCTGTTCTGTAGTAGAATGCATGGTTTGCTTAGCTCGTTTATTTTCGGTTTTCAAAAAAGTAGCTTCATGGTACAAAACATCCGCATTTTTGATAATAGGCACAATACTTTCGTTATACTTTGTGTCTGAACAATAAGCATAACTCCATGCCTTAGGAGGGTCTGACGTAATTTCTTTATTCAAATGAATGTTTCCATCTGCATCCGTAAAGTCATCACCTTCTTTTATTCCGTTAATATGCGATATTGGTATTTTTAGTTCATCAATAAAAAACTTATTCATTCTACGTTTTCCTAATTTTTCTTTAAAAAGGAATCCGTTGGTTTTTATCCTATGACTTAATGGGATAGTATATACCTCCACAATTTCATCTTCATAGATCAAATCGCTAGTACCATGGGTCATTTCTACAAACTGCAATTCAAAATTGTATTTTCCATGACCTGCTTTTAACTGTAATTCTACCATTTCTTTCAACCCCGGAAAAGAAAAAATTTGAAGCGGTGCGGTTCTTCCCAAAAGATTCATGGTTCCTAACAAACCAAACACTCCAAAATAATGATCTCCATGTAGGTGAGAAATAAAAATGGCCTTTAAGCCTTGCAGCTTCACTTTGTTTTTTCGAACCTGAATTTGGGTCCCTTCACCACAATCAATCATATATCTATGCTGATTGAATTCTACTATTTGCGAGGTGGGTAACCTATTCCCTATTGGAATAGCCGAATTAGAACCTAAAATAGTTAATGTGAATGCCATATTAGATGAATAAAGAATCTACTCTTCTTCCTCCCCAAAGTAACCTAATTCCCTTTCGGTAATTTCCATAAAAATAAGGTCTCTACCTTCGTTAACGGTAGGTACCACTTCCATCTTATTAAGGTTAGGAATTTTAGTTTTTGAGGCGGCAATAATTGAAAAATGCTTTGATTTATGCTGGCTAGCAAATTCATTTAAAAATTTTACCGAAGCCGAATCAATTTTTTCAATTCTGGTTAAATCAATTAAAATGTTTGCATCCAAATCAATTTCCAAAGCTGATTTAAAAATAGACACATTTGTATTTACTCCTTCAACAATTAAATTTAAATGTTCATCTCCTTTTTTCCAACGAGTTGTCATAGATTTAGTTTATTGACGTTCAATTTTTTCGGCCAGTAAATATAAAACCGCCATTCTAATAGCCACTCCGTTTTCTACCTGATCTAAAATAATGGCATGTTCCGAATCGGCAATATCAGAAGAAATCTCTACTCCTCTGTTAATAGGCCCTGGATGCATAACCACAATTTTTTTGGATAAAGAATTTAGCAACTCTAAATCCAGGCCATACATCATGGTGTATTCTCTCAATGAAGGGAAGTATTTATTGTCTTGCCTTTCTAGTTGGATGCGTAACATGTTAGCTACATCACACCATTCTAATCCTTTTCGTAGGTCATATTCTACCTCTACACCTAACGACTCAATATGTTTAGGCATCAAAGTACGTGGCCCGCACAGCTTGACTTCGGCTCCTAACTTTTTTAATGCGAAAATGTTAGATAATGCCACTCTAGAATGCAAAATATCACCCACAATTAACACTTTTACTCCTTCAATTTTTCCTAATTTCTCTCTAATACTAAAAGAGTCTAGTAAAGCTTGAGTAGGATGTTCATGCGCGCCATCGCCTGCATTAACAATTTTGGCATTCACATTTTTAGATAAAAACTTAGCCGCTCCTGCATTAGGATGTCGCATAACAACAAGGTCTACTTTCATAGCCAATATGTTATTTACGGTATCAATCAAAGTTTCTCCTTTTTTTACAGATGAGGAAGCCGCTGAAAAGTTAATTACATCCGCAGATAATCTTTTTTCGGCAAGCTCAAAAGATAGACGAGTTCGGGTAGAGTTTTCGAAAAACAGATTGGCTACGGTAACATCTCTAAGCGAAGGAACTTTTTTAATTGGTCTATTTAAAATGTCCTTGAAATGATCGGCTGTTTTAAAAATTAATTCGATGTCCTCTTTAGTGAGGTCTTTAATTCCTAAAACATGATCAACACTTAAACTACTCATAATTACTTGATATTTGTGAGGATTACCTTTCCTTTATCATCCTTCCATTGAACATCCACCCGCTCAGAATCTACAGAGTCTATGGTTTGTCCTATATAGTCTGCTTTAACGGGTAACTGTCTACTGAATCTTCGTTCTATTAAAACTAAATATTCAACAGCGCTAGGCCTACCAAAGTCCATCATTGCATCTAAGGCTGCGCGCACCATTCTTCCGGTGTAAAGAACATCATCAATTAAAATAACCTTCTTTTCTTCTATTAAAAAATCAATAGTTGTACCAGAAACTTCAATTGGTGTGTCTCTTCTTCTAAAGTCGTCTCGATAAAAAGAGGCATCTAAAGCGCCTATTTGAATATTTTCATTTCCGGTAATTTTCACCAGTCTTTTATGAATAATCTCTGACAAATGAACCCCTCTGGGTTGCATTCCAATAATGACTGTATTTGAAAAATCGTTATGATTCTCAATGAGTTGGTAGCATAACCTATTTATGGTTAATTCAAGATGTTTTTGACTAATAATGGTCTTAGCTCTCATTGAAGCAAATATA
>JBMYWA010000085.1:0-8629 GCA_049606935.1 Salibacteraceae bacterium | reverse complement strand
GAAAATGGCGTTACTCTCACCAAAATCAGGTTCCGTTTCAAGGATTATTGGATCTTACAAATCTGCAGTTACAAGATTATCTAGAAAGCTAAATCCAGAGTTTTCTTGGCAAAGCAAGTTTTATGATCATATCATTAGAAACCAAAGGGCTTTTGAAAATATCCATAACTACATAATTAATAACCCAAGAAACTGGGAAAGGGATAAATTTTCAAAAGAATAATCAAAACAACCTTGGAGCAGAAGTAATTTCTGTGGCTTCCAATTCTGTATCAAATTTCATTACCTCTGGAATAGGAATAGCATTCAACCAATCGTATTCATTTTCTTTAGGCAAAATCACAGGCATTCGTTTTTTCGTGTTGTGAATTTCACTCATCAATTCATTGGCTTCGGTGGTAATAATACTGTAGGTTTTCTGTTTTTCACCAGTTTCTGGATTGGTCCATTCCGACCAGATTCCAGCGAAAGCGAAAATTTCTTCTTGGGTAGGTTTGATGAGGTATTTCCTCTTCTCTTTTCCTTTAGAATCACGCCATTGCCATTCAAAAAAACCGCTAGAAAGTACCAAACATCTATTGTTAATGGCATCTTTAAATGAAGGCTTTTGCGCTAAAGTTTCAATTTTAGCATTTAGGGTAAACTTCCTAATATCATTATTTGTGCTCCAAGAAGGTATGAGTCCCCAGTCAAAAAGCTGTACTTTGTTCATTGCATCATTGCTAATCACTGGTGTTTTTGGGAAATCAAAACCATTAAAAACACCCGTTACATTTTCGGGAACATTATCAATGTCAAAGTGGAAGCGTTTGGCAATTTCTTGAGGTGATTTTTGTTGTTGACTATGAAAACACATATCAATTAGTTTTTAGTCATATTAATTAACTTCAGAGTGGTTTTATAGTTGCGCGTTGTGGCTCGGGTTCCTAATTTTTTCTCCATCATTTTATTGGTGAACTTGGCTTTTCCGTAACCAATGGAGCAATGGTAATAAACTACTTTTCCAATTAACTCAAAAGTCTCTCCCGGATAGGAAACTTCATTAAACTGAGTAATGTTTTCGGGTTGAGGTTCTTCCTTTAAAAAAGTGAAATAGGTTTCCTCTTCGTTAATGGCGTTGTTTTTTATGAATGGGTTTTCTAAAACTGCTTTTTCAATTTCATCAGGCATTAAAATTAGCGTAGGAACCTCAAACCCATAATGCTCAGCAATAACACTTTCTATTTTTGTTCCCAATTTATTTGGATTAGATGAATCGGATTCAAAAACTACATTTCCACTTTGAATATAGGTACGTACATTTTCAAATCCATTTTTTGAAAGTAGTTCTCTAAATTCAGCCATTAAAATTTTTTTCTGGCCGCTAACGTTTATACCTCGTAATAAGGCAATGTAAGTATTCTTCATATTGTTGGGTAAAGGTAGTTTTTAGGCATAAAAAAAGCCAGAGCTAGGCTCCGGCTTTTTCATAATTTTAAAATTCTTAGTTGTTTGCCAAGTAATCAGCAACACCATCGTGAGTAGCAGTCATGCCACTTTTACCTTTTGACCAGTTGGCAGGACAAACCTCACCGTTTTCTTCAAAAAATTGTAAAGCATCTACCATACGTAAAGCTTCTTCTACATTACGTCCTAATGGTAAATCGTTTACTAATTGGTGACGCACAACACCTTCTTTGTCGATTAAGAATAACCCACGGTAAGCAATCATTTCACCTTCTGCAGCTAACATGTCGTTTTCGTCATGGTAAAATTCACCTGCTAAAACATCATAGTTATGAGAAATAGTTTTGTTTGTATCGGCAACAACTGGGTATGTAACTCCTTTGATACCACCTTTGTTTTTGTCCATTTGTAACCAACCCCAGTGAGATTGTTCTGTATCTGTAGATACTGCAACAACTTCTACACCTCTTGATTTAAACTCTTCTAAGTTATTTTGAAAAGCATGTAATTCTGAAGGACAAACGAATGTGAAATCTTTTGGGTAAAAGAATAATACAACGTGTTTTCCTTTAAATTGAGACAAAGTAAAATCGTTTACGATGTCGTTTCCATTAATTACCGCAGAAGCGCTAAAATCAGGAGCTTGTTTTCCAACTAATACTGCCATTTTATTGTGTTTTTTATTTTAATTCTAATTTGAGGTGCAAAAGTACGGTATTCAATATCGTCAAAATATGATGCAAGTTTTTTGTTTTCTTAAATAACTATAAAAATTTGTTATCAAAAAAACTATGCTGTAAAATAGGCTATTATAAACCCCAATAGAATACTAAGAACTTTTTGAATATTAAATTTATGTGCTTCATCACTTTCGTATAAAATAGTGGTAGAGACATGAAGCATAATGCCTATAACTAAAGCCAAAACAATGTGTTCAAAGGCAGCAACATTATCTATGTACTGGCTTAAAAGCACGCTTGTTCCGCTGCCTAGGGGTAATGTTACGGCAAATAGGGTAAGTAACAATAATGATTTAGAAATATTGAATTGCTGACGTAATAACCCAGAAAGTACCATTGCGATTGGAATTTTGTGAATCATTATTCCCCAAATTAAGGAATGATTCATTAAAAGATTTCCCGAATGATTGTGGTGATTAACGTGGTCATGATGCATTACGGGCATGCCTTCAAAGAACGAGTGTAAACACAACCCGATAAAAATGGCAATGGGAAATTTCGATCCATGATGGTGGGCGTGTCCGTGTTCAATTCCTTTCGAAATGTAATCTAAACCTAGTTGCAAAACAAAACCCAAAAGCACATAAAGGCCAATGTTCGGAGCTGGATCAGCATATATTTCAGGTAATAAATGTAGAAATATTAACCCAAATAAATAGGCTCCACTAAAGGATAATAACAGCTTGCTAAAAACTTTGTTTTTGGGTTGGTAAAAAAGTACAAGCCCCCCTGAGGCAACCACAACCAAAACAAATAAAACCAAATAGAGCATGATTAAATTTTACGGGCTATTAAAATTAAACGGTCCGAACTTGAGGCATCGAAATTATTGAGATGATAATCTCCGAAAGTTTGGATTAACTCAAACCCAGATTTTTCAAAAAGAGTTTTAAAATCTTCTAAAACAAACATGCTTACACGTTCTTGAAATCTGAATTCTTTCCCATTATCCAAAACCTGAATTTTTTTTACTACCGTTTGGTCTTCTATCATTCGGTTAATGGTAAATGAAACATTATCAATTTCTTTTTTCTCCTCGGGAACTAAATTCTGAATAACTTTTGATGCATTTAAAAAATCAATCATTAAAAAACCTCCTGGGTTTAATACTTTATGAATGCCATGGAGCACCTTTACGTTGTCTGATTTATGTTGAAAATAACCAAAACTGGTGAACATGTTCACTACCAAATCAAATGTTTGTTGGCAATCAATTTCACGCATATCCATTTGATAGAAATGAAGACTTTTATTTGCGTTTTTAGAGGCTTCTTTGATGGAGTTTTCTGATAAATCAACTCCTACCACATTAAACCCCTTTTTATTTAAATAGAAAGAGTGCCGTCCTTTACCACAGGCTAAATCCAGAATAGAACTCCCAGCTTGGGGATGTATAAATTCAATAATATTATCAATAAACATCTGGGCTTCAGAGGTGTTTCTGTGCCTATAAAGTTTGTGATAGTAAAAGGAATCAAACCAGTTTTTAAACCAATCCAAAGTTGTTGATTTTAGTGAGCGCCAAAAGTAAGGTTTCTATCAATATTTACTTTCAATTAGAATTACAAAAGCTAATGAAGTTATTAGTGACTTAGTAGTAAAACTCCTTTTTTCTACAAAACAACTAAAGTATCAGAGATGTTATTATCTCCTTCACTAATAAAAAAATAGGACCCGGGTAAATCAGCATAATACACATAATCTAATGTTAAATTAACCGTGGCTTGGGTGCAAGCTTCTTCTTGGTGAAGATAATAAGCTCTTAAAGTGATGGTTTGCCCAATTTTTTCAGCCTTTATACTGTATGCAGTTGAGCAACCATCTGGCCCCCAAAAATTAACGGTTACAGGAATTGAATTACCAACTGTGGTTTTTTCAGTGCAATTAATAGATTGAATGGTGGAAAGTTGTACTAAACCATTCGTTTCTACACTTGTTTTACAGCTGTTTCCAAAAAATGCAATAATTAAAAAAGGTAAAAATTTTCTCATTAATGCTTGATTACTAATTTTTTAATTAATGTTTTTTCGGATGTTATTAGTCTTATTAAATAAATTCCTTCCGTCCAATTTCTTACATTTAGGTAAGCAGTTGAATTAATGGCACGAGAGAAAACAACTTGTCCGGATAGGTTGCATATTTCAATTTGACCCCTTTGAACATCTTCAAATTTAATGCTTACGTGGTTGGATCCAGGATTTGGGTAAACCATCATATTAGGATGGCTTGAACTTAGAGAGTTTGTACTTGCAGGTTCATCACAAGCGGGTCTTACACTTTGAAAAAATTCTATAGAATTATTAATAGCTCCTACTATACACCCTGTATGGCTGGCATTCCCTAAATCTTCTTTAAAAACGAGATTGGCCCCATTTGCTACCATGGCATCATATGCATTTTCTGAATTTTCAGGAAAAACAGATTCATCTCCCCTGCAATAGAACATTTTTAAATGCTTGTTAGGTTTCCAATCGTAATTGTCATTATCTAAAAGAGCCTGCCACATTGCCGAGGTCTGTGTGGATGAGTCTGCAAGAAAGTTCGCTAAGAAAGTAGGGTTTAAATATAGGCTAGCTTGATTTGGCAGAGAATCGTTTATTTCCGATAAATCATGAGTTCCATCTAAAAGCGGTGGAATTGTTACGTCATATGGACTTTGTAAAAAATCACTTGGAGTATTATAAATTCCTCCATAAACTTCTTGGTAAGCCATAATCATATAAACCACAAATCCTTGGTTGCCAAAAACCATATCATCAAGTAAAACCCTAGCTTGCGTACTAGATGCGTGAAAAGCACCAGATAAAGGGGTAGAGGCAACAATATTGAATTCACTTTCTAAATTATTGTCTTCAATATATTTATGGGTGGCCATAGCGGTATGTCCCCCTTGAGAGTATCCGCTAATAAAGATTTGGTTGTTGAAAGTATAACTAAGCGAGTCTGTGATTAACTCTTTGGCAGCCCTTATAATATCAATAGACACTTGAGCTTCACTTTCGGCATGTTGAAATGGGTGTAATCCTGGGTTATCACCAAGTCCTAAATAGTCAGGCATGGCAGTAACAAAACCTCTTGTAGCTATAGCCTTTCCTAAAGTGGCTTCAAAATTATCCCTACTAGGAACATCTTGTTTATTGGCTACCACTCCATGTCCATATAATGCAATAGGCACACTATCGCAATTAGGGTTAATTGGAACGGCAATCATTCCTGAGGCTATGGTGCTGTTACCATTCAAATCTATAGTGTTGTATGTAACCTTGTAAAGATTTAGATCATATTCAGGGTTAGTTAAACCCAAAAAAGAAACGCCTATTCTGGAATAAAAGCCTAAGTCAGTAACAGAGACTAAGCTTTGAGCATGCAGCCCTACAAGATTTCCCGTAAGGAAGATGACGATAATTAAATGTACTAACTTTTTCATATTAATGGAATTATACTATTTCTGATATTTATTGAAAAGCTAATTTAATACACCAAATGCGAAAGATTCTATTAATTCAAGAAAACCTTTATTTTATACCATTTGTGATTGGTTGGAAATTGTTTTTTTGACTAAGTAAAAAGTATACTTTTGAGAGGTATCAAAAACCATAAAAACATGTCAAAAAGGAAAAAAATCGCACTTCATTATCAAATTCTTATTGGTTTGTTTTTAGGTACATTGTGGGCAATGTTATCTGCTTTTATGGGATGGAGTTCGTTTACTGCAGACTGGATAGCTCCTTGGGGAGATATGTTTATAAAATCGCTAAAACTTGTAGCAGTGCCATTAGTTTTATTTTCTATTATGCAAGGTATTACCAGTTTGTCTGATACCAATAGTCTTGGACGTTTGGGATTAAAAACAATTGCCATTTACATTGTTACAACTATGACAGCTATTAGTGTTGGTTTGTTATTTGTAAATTTCATAAAGCCCGGAGAATGGGTGAGTGAAGATCAGAGAATTACCAACCGAATTAGTTATGAAATGTGGGTAGAATCCAATCCAGCCGTAGATAAATTAGACGCGGAGAATTATTTAACCGACCCAATTTACGTTAAGTATTTGACTACAGCTCAGCAAAAATTGTCAGAAGAGGCTACGCAAAACCCAGTGTCTAACAAAATAACGGCTACTAAAGGGGAGAAGGATATGGGGCCTTTACAGATGTTGGTTGACGTTGTCCCAAACAATATTTTCAGTTCGTTGAATAATAATAAGATGCTGCAAATTATCTTTTTTGCTATATTTTTTGGAATTGTTGTAGTGAGTCTTCCATACGAAAATGTAGAAACAGTTGTAAAACTTATTCACGGAGTCAATGATGTATTCATAAAAATGGTAGACTTCATTATGTCTGTTGCACCCTATTTTGTATTTGCATTAATGGCAGGAAAGGTGAGTGAGTTGGCAGGAGATGACTTAGGAGCTGTTATCGAAATTTTTAAAGGTTTAGCCTCCTATTCTATGGTGGTAATTATTGGCTTGTCATTTTTAGTTTTCCTTTTATACCCTTTAGTTGTGAAATTTATTACCGGAAAAATTAGTTACAGTGATTTTTTTAGAGCTATGAGTCCTGCCCAACTATTGGCATTTTCTACTAGTTCAAGCGCAGCCACGTTACCCGTTACCATGGAGTGTGTTTCAGAAAACTTAAAAGTAAAGGAAGAAGTTTCAAGTTTTGTTTTGCCAATTGGAGCTACTGTAAATATGGATGGAACGAGTTTGTATCAAGGGGTAGCGGTTGTGTTTTTGGCACAATTTCATATGATTGACCTTTCTTTAGCACAACAATTGACCATCATTCTAACAGCAACACTTGCCTCTATTGGATCAGCGGCAATTCCGAGTGCAGGATTAATTATGATGGTTGTGGTTTTAGAAAGTGTGGGCTTAAATCCAGCCTGGATTGCAATAATTTTCCCAGTTGATCGGTTTTTAGACATGTGTCGTACCGTTGTAAATGTTACCGGAGATGCTTCAGTTGCAACCATTATTGCCAAATCAGAAGGAAAGCTAGGAGAATAAAAAATGGGCTTTTAAAACAAAAAGCCCATTACTTTTAACTAAACTAAAATAGGGGTGTTAATTCATATAATATCTAAATCCTGCAGCGTCTTGAAGCTTCGATGTTAAAACCTGCATCCTTAATTCATTCAAAATAATTTTTGACTGAACAACCGCATTTGAAGCATTTTTAAGCAATTTGACCTTTACATCTTTACTTAAATTAATGTCTTTAGCAATTTTGTATACCGAAATAGGATCCTCTTTCTTAGGTAATACTTGATTATTAAACTCAAGATATTGAGAAAATAATTTACGCAATTCATCTTTATGAATGGTAGGCAAGCTACTATCTACTAATTCAACAGTACCCACTTTATAGGGTAAGTCTTTTACTGGTTTAGAATCTGATATTTTTACAATATGTGAACCTTCCACCTTAATGTCCATTTTACCATCTGCGTAGAAACGTTCTACATCCACTAGTTTAACACAGGTGCCGTAGGAAGTAACTTTTCCTTTGTAAATAAATGGAACAATAAAGTCTTTGCCAGAAGCAAAACAATCGTTGATTAATGACTTAAATTGATTCTCAAAAATGTGTAAACGAACACTCTCCTTTGGTAAAATTACCATTGGAAGTGGGAATAAACCCACACTTTTCGTTTGTATATTTCTCATTTTCATAATGCCGAAAATCTTGTCTTCAAAAGGGATAACGTAATTCTTAGTTTTAGGGTTGGGTACTTATAAAAAAAGTAAAATAGATGGTAAACTTGTTAAGATTTTTTGGTTAGAAAAAAGAAGGTTTTATTACTTGTTGAGCTATCCAATATGACCTAAAAAAGGTAATTTCGTGAATTCATATTCAACACCATTGTCTAATGGTCATTGTATTTTTTGACTAAAGACACTATTTATAAAAAATGAAATTCGATAAAAAGGATTTAACTAATTCAGAATTAGTAGATATTTATAAAGCATTGGTTTTACCTCGTTCGGTAGAAGAAAAAATGCTGATTTTATTACGTCAAGGTAAAATTTCTAAGTGGTTCTCTGGTTGGGGCCAAGAAGCCATTTCGGTAGGAGTTGGTTTAGCTATGGATGAGGATGAATACATCCTTCCAATGCACCGAAACTTAGGGATATTTACTTCTAGAAATGTGCCGTTACAAAGGTTGTTTTCGCAATTTCAAGGAAAAATGAATGGATTCACCAAAGGCCGTGATCGTTCATTTCACTTTGGAACCAATGAGCACCATATTGTGGGAATGATTTCTCACTTAGCGCAACAACTAGGTGTTGCCGATGGTATAGCTTTAGATAACCTGTTAGGTAAAAACGGAAAATCAACCGTAGTATTTACCGGTGATGGTGGTGCCAGTCAAGGTGATTTCCACGAGGCATTAAATACTGCGTCTGTATGGGGGCTACCTGTAATTTTTGT
>JBMYWA010000084.1:0-8751 GCA_049606935.1 Salibacteraceae bacterium | reverse complement strand
TTGATGTAGACCCCACCCCAGATGGTGGTTTCGTAGCCATAGGTTGGTTAAACCCAAGTAATGATAATACCCAAGACACTTGGATGATAAAGGTAGATAGTTTTGGTTGTTTAGTAAAAGGTTGTGAAGTAACCAGTGTACCTCAAATAGAAAGTAGTGTGGCGCAAGTAAATATTTATCCCAACCCAGCAAGTGATATTATACACTTTGATATAACGCCAAATGGTAATCAACAAAGCTATGAGTTAGCGTTGTATGATATGCTAGGCAGATTGGTTTTAACTCAAACTCTTCATCCGCATGACAATACCATATCGGTAGGTCAACTTAAACCCGGAGTGTATAATTACCGTTTACGTGAAACCTGGGGTTCTTTTGTGGTGGAGTAAATAAGAAAGTAACAGGATTAAAAACAATCTACTATTTCAAAAACAAGCCATTGCAGTAATACAGTTAAACAATTGCACCTGTTAATATCGTCATCCAAGTACACTTTATATAAAGTGTTACAACACTGGCATGTTTCCAGAAAGCATTACCCAATATGGTGAGGTGAATTTGATTAGGTAGGTTGGTGTCAATCCCCCTGACCCTCCTACGTCAGATCGCCCCCTTCGCCAAGGGGGAATTCTAAATGATAATGTTAGTTTTTATATCAAGATGAATTTTATGTTTACCTTTTTTGAACTGAAAAGTAAAATCTAATTCTCCCTTGGAGAAGGGAGCTAGAGGGATTGATAGCAACAATATTTAACACAAACCTATCCTCTAGATAGTTTCCCGAGGGTTCTCGAAAGAGAGCCAAATCACAGATTTGAAATTCTTTTGGAACTTCCGTCTTCGGACTCCCGACTTACTTCATATCAATAGCCTTCAATGTGTTTTGCATTAATGATGCAATGGTCATTGGGCCAACTCCACCCGGTACAGGGGTGATGTATGATGCTTTTTGAGAAACTGATTCAAAGTGAACATCACCTAGTAATCTAAATCCAGACTTCTTGGTGTCATCTTTAACACGGGTAATACCCACATCAATAACAGTAACTCCTTCTTTCACCATATCACCGGTAATAAATTCTGTTTTACCTAAAGCCACAATAAGGATATCGGCTGTTTTTGTAATTTCTGCTAGATTTTGCGTTCTAGAGTGAGTCAATGTAACGGTACAGTTTCCTGGGTAGGTATTTTGTCCCATTAGTATTGACATCGGTAAACCCACAATATTTGATCTTCCAACTACCACACAATGCTTTCCTGAAGTCTCTACTTCGTAACGTTTTAATAACTCTAAAATTCCGTTTGGAGTTGCAGGAATGAAAGATGGTAAACCTAAAGCTACTTTACCAAAGTTTGCTGGGTGAAAACCATCTACATCCTTAGCTGGTGAAACCGCATTTAAAACAGTTTCCTCATCAATATGATCGGGTAACGGAAGTTGAACAATAAAACCATCCACTACATCATCATTATTTAACTCTTCAATTTTTGTTAGTAACTCTTCTTGCGTAGTTTCTATCGGCATTTGAATTAAACTTGAACCAAAGCCTACTTTCTCACACGCTTTTACCTTTGCGTTCACGTAAGTAATACTTGCTCCATTCTCTCCAACAATAATAGCTGCTAAATGAGGAATCTTTCCTCCGGCTGCTTTAATCTTTGATACTTCAACTGCTAACTCTTCCTTAATGTCGTTAGAAGTCTTTTTTCCATCTAGTAAAATCATATCCTAATATTTTGTTGGTGATCGGTAATCACAAGTTTAAAAATCTTTTATTGTCCGGGCATACCTGGCATTCCGCCAAACTGCTTCATCATGCTTGCCATAGCTGACTTATTATTCATCAGCTTCATCATTTTTTTAGTATCGTTGAATTGCTTCATCAAGGCGTTCACATCTTGAATACTTCTTCCACTACCTTTAGCTAAACGTTTTTTACGCGCTCCGTTAATAATTTCTGGTTGCTTACGTTCTTTAGGAGTCATTGAAAAAATAATAGCTTCAATATGCTTAAAGGCATCATCTTCAATATCTACATCTTTCATGGCTTTCCCCATTCCCGGTAGCATGCCCATCAAATCCTTCACGTTACCCATTTTTTGGATTTGTTGAATTTGTTGTAAGAAATCGTCAAAATTGAATTGGTTTTTGGCAATTTTCTTCTGAAGCTTACGGGCTTGCTCTTCGTCAAATTGGTCTTGTACGCGCTCTACTAACGAAACTACATCACCCATTCCAAGAATACGATCAGCCATACGTTCTGGATAGAACACATCTAAAGCCTCCATTTTCTCACCAGTACCAATAAATTTAATTGGTTTCTGAACTACCTGACGAATTGAAAGAGCCGCACCACCACGTGCGTCACCATCTAATTTGGTAAGGATAACACCTTCAAAATTTAACTTGTCGTTGAATTCTTTTGCTGTATTTACCGCATCTTGCCCGGTCATGGCATCCACAACAAATAATGTTTCGTTCGGTTTTACGGCCTTTTTTATGGCTGCAATCTCGTTCATCATTTGCTCATCAACCGCCAATCTACCTGCGGTATCCACAATAACAACGTTGTTACCATTGCTACGTGCATGTGCAATACCCGCTTCTGCAATTTTTACTGGATCTTTTTCCTCTTTATTAGAATAAACATCCACTCCAATTTGCTCACCTACTACATGCAATTGATCAATTGCCGCTGGACGATACACATCGGCCGCAATCATTAATGGGTTTTTGCCTTTCTTGGTTTTAAGGAAATTAGCCAGTTTCCCCGAGTGCGTTGTTTTACCAGATCCTTGCAAACCTGCCATTAAAATAACAGCTGGGTTACCACTTAAATCCAATTCCTCAACGGTTTCACCCATTAAGTTAGCTAACTCATCATGCGTAATTTTTGTCAATAACTGGCCAGGTGAAAGAGATGTTAATACATCCGCTCCAAGTGCTTTTTCTTTTACCGTATTGGTAAACTCTTTGGCTATTTTGTAGTTAACATCCGCGTCCAATAAGGCTCTACGGATTTCTTTCATGGTTTGAGCAACATTAATTTCGGTAATGTTACCTTGACCTTTTAACGTCTGGAACGACTTTTCTAATCTCTCTTGTAATCTATTGAACATGGCTCAAAATTATGATTGCAATAATACTTTTTATAGTTCGAAGATAGAAGTAGCTTAATCAAAGAATTAGCCACTTCATTTCTTCATTTTTTACATCTGGTTGGGTACTTGGATGCCTAATAATCCCATACCGCTATGAATGACTTTACCTACCTCGGCAGAAAGAGAAACTCTAAACTTTGTTTGTGTTTCATTGTCATCATTAAAAATAGGAGAAGATTGGTAAAAGGAATTATACATCTTTACCAAGTCGTACACGTAATTAGCCACATTTGCAGGGCTGTAATTTTGTCCCGCTTCCGCAATAATAGTTGGATAATCGTTAATCATTTTAATGATTTCCAATTCCTTTTCCGTTAATTGAGTGGCATCCATTTTTACTTGCTCTACTCCATTCGCTCTACGAATAATAGATTGAATACGTGCATGGGCGTACTGAATAAATGGTCCGGTATTTCCATTTAAATCAATAGAAGCCGATGGATCAAACATCATTTTCTTTTTAGGATCTACCTTTAAAATGAAATACTTCAAAGCTCCTTTTCCAACCATATCTGCCAATGCAGCTTGTTCTTCTTCGGTTTGGTCGGAAACGTGCCCGTGTAATTCTGATGCTTTTTGAGCATCATCCACCATACCTTGCATTAAATCATCGGCATCAACCACAGTTCCTTCACGAGATTTCATTTTACCTTGAGGAAGCTCCACCATTCCGTAAGAAAGATGGTAACACTCTTTAGCCCAATCAAAGCCTAATTTGTTTAGAATCAAGAATAACACCTTAAAGTGATAATCTTGCTCGTTACCTACCGTATAAATCATTTGATTAATGCCCGGATAGTCTTTGTATCGTTGAATAGCCGTTCCAATATCTTGAGTCATGTAAACCGCAGTTCCATCAGAACGTAACACCAATTTATGATCCAATCCATCTTCGGTAAGGTCAATCCAAACCGAGCCATCTTCTTTCTTGTAAAAAATGCCTTTTTCCAATCCTTCGGTAACAAAATCCTTTCCGTACAAATAGGTTTCCGACTCATAATACAAAGTATCAAAATCAACTCTCATGCTGGTATAGGTTTTTCCAAAACCATCATAACACCACTGGTTCATAGTTTCCCAAAGCTTATATACTTCCGGGTCCTTGTTCTCCCATTGTTTAAGCATAGCCTGGGCAGAAAGTAAAATAGGCGCTTCCTTTTTAGCTTCTTCTTCGGTTTTACCCGCGGCCATTAAATCGGCTATTTCACGCTTATATTCTTGGTCAAATTTCACGTAGTACTTCCCTACTAAATGATCTCCTTTAATACCAGAAGACTCTGGAGTTTCGCCATCACCAAAAAGTTGCCAAGCCAACATAGACTTACAAATATGGATTCCACGATCATTGATGATTTGAGTTTTAATTACTTTATGACCATTTGCTTTCAAAATTTCGGCTACCGAATAACCTAAAAAGTTATTTCTTAAATGGCCTAGGTGAAGTGGCTTATTGGTATTTGGTGAAGAATACTCTACCATTACCGTTTTACCCGAATTTTCTACAAAACCAAAGTTTTGGGTAGCGGTTATTTCTTGAAATACCTCATTCCAATAAGATGCGGATATTTTTAAGTTCAAAAATCCCTTAACAATATCATACGACTCAATAAATTCTACCGTTTTTACCATTTCCTCACCAATTAAACCAGCAGTTTCCATTGGGTTTTTACGTGTAATTTTGAGTAACGGAAATACATTTACGGTATAGTCGCCTACAAACTCTTTACGTGTTTTTTGTAATTGAATAGCTGGAAACTCCTGTTCTCCAAAAAGACTAATCAATACTTGATTAACGTAATTTGTAATATTATTTTCAATATTCATTTTCAATCCTCCTGCTCTCTTTTCAAGAGAGGGTTTAAGTTGAACTAATTTTTCAATTCGTTCTATTTGTTCAATTTTTCAATAACGGGTAAAACATCTTCCAATATTTCGAAAGCTGTTTCTGCCATTTTGTTCCTTTTTTCGTCCAATGTTGGGTTGATTTCTACAAACTCCAAACAGGCTACTTTTTCGGTTTCCAGGAATCCAGTAATGATTTCTTTAATTTCTACCTCATCAAAACCCTTTGAAACAGGTGTTCCTGTTCCGTGTGATATTAAATCGCAATCCATACTATCTACATCAAAAGAAATGTAAATCAAATCACAATTATCTAATCTATCCATAGCCTCAGTTAAACACACATCCATACCTCTGTGCCTGACTTCTTCTACTTTATAATTTTTAATACCATGATGCTCAATGATTTCATCCTCTTGCTCTTCAGTATCTCTAACTCCAAAATACACAGAATCTTCAGGTAAAACAGAGGGGCACACCCCAGAAAGATTTTTCATAGCCTCCCAACCTTGAGTTTCTTTTTCAGAAAGGTCATTTATTTTTAACTGTGGGCTATCTAAACCCAGAGCCGCAGCTAATGGCATTCCGTGTACATTACCAGAAGGTGTGGTATAGGGAGAATGAATATCTGCATGCGCATCAATCCAAACTACTCCTAATCGCTTATTAGGATAAGCTTTCTTAATTCCAGCAATAGTTCCTGCGGCAATAGAATGATCTCCAGAAAGAACTAATGGAAACTCTGTATTTACTGTATTATGTACCGCTTCGGTTACATTTTCTAACACTTTGACTACTGATTCTATTCGAATAGCATTAGGGGTATCTACCGATTTATACAAATCGTTATTAAAAACTTCTACCGTTTTGTGGTTGTATTTACTTAATACTTCACTTTGTTTGTTCCAGCCCACAACTTCCATGGCTTTAACACCTAAAGAAGAACCTCTAGTACCAGCTCCTATTTCAGACTCTACAACAATATATCGAACGCTCATTTTGCTTCACTTTTTTAGTGTCGCGAAAATACGGTTTTGAAGTGAATTTTTAATAGATGAGTTCAGTCAAATTTCCGCATAAAAAAAGGGGCTAAAAGCCCCTTCAAAGCGATTAATTTAAATAATTAGAAATTCATTTTAACACCAAAATTAATCCCAAAACTACTTAATGGAAAAGCGATTTTCAGTTGTTCCCTAGGTTGGTCATAATCAGGAGTTGCAGAACTTGTCTTAATTTTATTAGAAAAATTAGTTTCTTTATTATAAGTGCTTAGGGTAGGCAATTCATCTTTACCATTTCTAGTCAGCTTCACCACCTCTCTTTTAGTAGGAGAATAGGATGAACCAATAAAGCTACATTCACCAAAAACACTCCAACTATCATTTAACTCATACATGCCACCAATAGCAGCATTAAACCCAAGAGAAACTCCTCCAGAAAATTCACTATTATAAGTACTCTCATAAGTTGGATATCCTACAGTTGTAGATACGTAATCCGAATTAGAATAATAGGATCCAAAACTAAATACAAAACCAACCTTAGCATATGGATTGATTTTTTCAAAACCAGGAGTTATTACAACAGTCGGCATTATTCTTATCATTCTCGAATAATCCGAATATTTGTCCTCATCTACACGAAAACTAGACGTTCCATCAGTTTCAATTTCCGTTATTTCAGAATAGTTAGTCGTTTTAGTTTTACCCCCTAGTAAATAATTAATACCTAAATCAACAGAAATGTATTTATTAAAATTATAACCAACCGAAGCGCCAAAATTAAAGCCCTTTCCCAAGGTAAAGGCCACCGATTCCTGAGACCCCTCGTATTCAAAATTGCCGGTTTGATTATTGTTGATGTGATATGATTTTGAATTATTCAGCCAAAGTTTATCTCCATTCATTCCAAAGGAATAACCAGAAGAGGCAGTTAAATAAAAATTTTGTGCATTTGCGCCCAATGAGATCATTAGGGTTAAAAATATTAGATTGAGTCGTTTCATGAGTTATTATTTAAAGTTAAAACGCTAAAATTACCCAATATTTTTAAGGTGAAAAAATTAAAAAGTTAAAAAAACAAAGCTGACTATCTTTTAGGAGAGTTAGACTAAATTTTCAAATTACTACTTCAAAATTAAATAACTAAACCCTACATTTAAATAAGTACTTCCTACCTCAAAACCATATCCGGCAGAGGCATCCACTTGAAATTTAGGATTGAATCGGTACCACAATCCGGCATCTAAGGTAAGAGAGGCGTCTGCTCCATCATTAAATGTATCTGAACCAAATACCTCCGCAAAGACTCCTAAATTGTCTTTGATACTATAACCGGCATTTACGGTGTAAGACCAACCATGGGTCACATCAATTGTTTTATCATAGGACACTTTTTCATTGATGTAAGCCAAATTTCCACTTAATGAAAAGTTTTTTGGTAAAGAGTACCCCCACGCCAAAAGAAACGTGGTGGGCCAATATTTTCTGTAGTTGGAAGTATTAGACGGAAAAGATTGAGTGATCAATAAAGCCAGTTCTGGTTTCCATTTTTCAGCATCGATTAAATTAATTTTTGCACCAACCACAATGTTATCCAGGTTATATGAAAACTGGGTATAATCGTTATTAATTTTTTCGCGAACCGCATAATTGGTCGAAGCAACCCTAAGCTCCACATTTTTAGAAACACCGTATTGCAAATTAAATTGGGGTAAATAAATATATTGGGAGTGTTTATCGCTTCCCTTACGTTCGGGTACATTTCCGTACTCAAAACCTATTTCCATTTGAAAACCTTTGTGATAAACTGCCCTCGATGCTTCTGTAGCGCCCGGTCTATTGGTTACCATTGGTAAAATAGGGAGTCCTAATTCTTCTACATTCGAAGAGTCTTGACCAAAGCCTGTAAAGGAACAGATAAACAGAGATAGGAACAGTACGTTTAGTTTCATACCGTAATATTACTATTTATTCAGTAACATGCCACTAAATCCAACCCTAAAGTAACGCGAATCATAGGTGTAAGATTTATTTTCATTTCCCATAGTTGTTCCATATAAAATATGAAATTGGGCATTTTTATTTAATCTATAATATAAACCACCATTCGGATTATAAATCATCCCTCCAAAACTTTTGGGTAGATTAACATCAACGAATACACCAAAACCATTGACCAATTCATACCTAGCATTTATACGGTAATGAAATGAATCAAAAAAATTACGTTGCTGGAAATTATCAAAATCGTCAGTAAACAAAAAATCTCCTCCCAATCTAAAATTGTTTCCAATCAAATATGACCAAGCAAAATTTAATTTAATGGTTGTTAATTCAAGACTTTCATATTGGTAAGGCATGGAAAGATCTACAGATACTGCCGACTCTGGAATCCATCCTTTTTGATTAGTTAAATTTACTTTTGTACCAAAGAACAGTCCTGACCAATTTTTAATGTTTCCTGATTTTTCTGTACTCCCATCCAAAAAACGATAAGTGTTACTAAATTGACCAGTCGTTATTCGCACATCCACCCTTTTAGTAATTCCGTATCCGATATTGATATTTGGACCGCTACCCCAGTTACTAAAATTTTGATTGATATTACCTAAATGCCACTCAGAATACGCATAGTTTAAACTGGTCAACAGTTTACCTTTAAAAATAGCTTTCGAACTTTCACTATAGCCTAATTCGTTTGTGACTTGGTAAATAGACATCGAATCTTGAGAAATTGCGCTAATTT
>JBMYWA010000083.1:0-8816 GCA_049606935.1 Salibacteraceae bacterium | reverse complement strand
TTTTAGGAATAAGAGAAACGTTTGAATTATGCCACTATTCTAGCTCTGATTCTGCTCAAAGCCTGAGGTGTTACTCCTATAAAAGAAGCTACGTATTTTAAAGGCATTGTTTTAATAATAGTTGGTTTGGAAGTGAAAAGCTCCAAATATCTTTCTTCGGCACTTTGAATTAAAAACGACATTTCACGTTTCTTTTTTCTAATGAAAGATTCTTCAGCCATTTGCCTTCCTATATAGGATGCGTTTGGAATGTTACGATATAATTCATTTAAATCATCTCGGTGAATTCTATACATCACACATTCTGAAATGGCTTTTATTTGATAAGCGCAGGGTTCTTTGGTGATGAAACTATCATAAGCACTAAAAAACTCATTGCTAAAGGCAAAACCAAAAGTGAGGTCTTCTTCAAAAGATGGAATTACAAAACGTGCATCTCCAGATTCAATGAACCAAATGTAATTCTCAATATCACCTAGATCTATTATGGTTGACTTCTTGGAATATACCTTTTTTTCTAACTTATCAGAAAAGGCTTTCCAAAGTGATTGGTTAAATTCAGGTACGTTATTAAAGTATTCTCTTACAGCTTCCATCTTTTTTGGTTTTAAAGTTTGACAATTCAAAGATGAGGTGGGCTGTTATAAATTCAAGTTAATCAAGGTTAACTAATTCTTGACCTTATTCGACTTAATGCTTGAGGAGTTATTCCAATGTATGAGGCAATGTATTTTAGAGGGATTTCTTGTATCAATTTTGGTTGAAACTTGAAAAGACTATAGTATCGCTCTTCTGCTGTTTTAGTGAGTAAACTAAGTTCACGTTTCTGCTTTCCTACAAAAAATTGCTCTGCCATTTTTCGGCCTATTGAGTTTCCTTCGCTAATGTTATTAAATAGGTTGTTTAAATCTTTGTGAGACATCCTATAAAGCTTAACCTCGGTTAATGTTTCAATTTCATAGGCACACGGACTTCGATATATGAATGAATCATAGGCACTGAAAAAATGACCTTCAAAGGCAAAACCAAACGTGGTTTCGTTTTCTTCATTCGGAATAAAAAGTCGTACTGCGCCAGATTCTAATATGTAGACATAATTTTCAACCTCACCTTGTTTTAGAATGGTTTCTCCCTTTTTAAATTCTACAAATTCTACCTTATCCGTAAATAAAGACCATAAATAATCATTAAGGTCAACGAATTTTTCAAAGTAACTTCTAACATTTTTCATTCTAAAGATTTTAGGTTAACCTGAAATAAAGGGTTTCCGGCTCTAAACTTAGCAAATATACCTAAACCAAATAAAGACTGTTTTTTCTCAAAAAAGTTAAGGAATTGAAAACAAGAAGGGTTTTTAGTTGGTTTTAGCAAAAAAAGGTTTGCTTTGTGAATGGTATAAATCCGTAGAAAAATGAATAATTTGAAAAGCTTATTTACAGTCACTCTCATACTTACCACTTGCTTAGGTGCTTTTGCCCAAAGGTTACAAGTAAATAATACACCTAGTATTGACCCTACCCCTATGGAGTTTGATCATATTATGGCCAATGATGGTGAGCACTGTTTCACTACAAAAATCACGGACGGTGTTTTAATAACCGAAGGGTTTGAAACGCCAGGTAGAAAAATGTTGGAAGCCACATCTACGCGATTAATAAAAGAAAGTTCAGGAGTAGAAATTCCTATTACTGAAACCGTTAATACACAAGCTGGTTTAGTGTTAATAGGCGAGTTAAAAACCAATTTTGGAACGGACTATTATTTTGGAATTACAAAACCAGGAAGAGAAACAAAAGTAATGGGTACCTATTTTCATTCCATTAATTTAGTCAAGAAACAAAGCGTTCATCAGCTAAAGTTGGTGGTTTCAGAAAGGGCGGATAGAGTTGCATTAAGTTATTTACTTAAAAACCCAAAATCAGAAATGTGGGAAGCCAAAATGGTATTTCTTGGAATAGGTGGGGAGCAATCTACTACAATTAATTACTCATTTGCTATGTTAAAAGAGGCTGAATTATCTGAAGCCTTTATGTATGAAGTATATATTGGTCAGCATAATGGTTTTTTTGTGGTGGCAAATATTCCTGCGGATGACTCAAAAGAACCTGAAATTATTACTGTGTTAACTCAAGTTGGACAAGATGGGAAACCAAAATTTGAGTTTGAAGTTGCCAAGGGTAGAGAAGAAGTAATAACCAATTGTATGATTAAAAGATCAGAAAATGGGTCCTCTATAATTTTGGCTGGTATTCCGAGGTTTTTAGAAAAGGTTAAAACTAGCAATGGGGTAGTTTATTTTTGTGAACTCAATATTAAGGAGGGTAAAAGAATAAACGAAGGTTTTGTTGATCTTGACGTTTCTAGTATGGAAGTAATTGGAGGCGATGTTTTTAACTCAGGAAACAAGGAGGCGCAAATAAATCTTAGTCATAACTTTAAACTTGTGGACCTTTATGCTACTGTAGATAAAAATTATGTTTTTGTAGCCGAAAATTTAGCTGTGAATGAAGATGAAATGGTTGTTAATGATGAGTTATTGATTATTAGAATTAACGAAGACCGTTTACTGGATTGGATGGTGGGTATTCCTAATAATTGCAATGCTCAAGAAAAGGACCTGGAAAAAATTAAGGAAATCAAAAATAATTTGGAATGGTGGAGTACACGCTCAGTTTTTAACGATGGGCAAGTGCATTTGCTACTAAAAAAGCCAAATCTTTCTGGCTCAGAAATTATTATAAAAGAAACCTACAAGTATTTACCTATTTCAATTTCTATAACTTCAAAATCTGGCGAAATTTCTTCTTTTCAGGGAGTGGAGTTTTTGGGTGATAACCCTAATATGGTTTATATCAGAAAATATCTAGAAGCTAAAACAAGGTAGTTTACACATATTCAGATAGCTCCAACCAACGCATTTCCATATCATCTAGCTTACTTACTATTTCGGTAAGCTCAGCTGATATTTCCATTATTTTCTCATGGTTGTCAGACACTTGTACGAGCTGTTCAGATAATTCTGCTTTTCTACTTTCAAGCTTTGGCATTTCTTGTTCAATTTGATTGAATTCTCTTTGCTCATTGAATGAAAGTTTGGTTTTTACCTTCTCTTCTTTTACCACTTTTGGTTTAGAGGAAGGTTTTTCTTTTTTAGAGTTTTGTTTCTGGATGGCTTTCCATTCTTCAAACTGCGTATAATTTCCTGGAAAATCTTTTATTTCTTCTGCGTAGTCTAATGAAAAAATATGCTTTACAATTCTGTCTAAGAAAAACCGATCATGGCTAGCAATAACTAAACAACCAGGAAATGACTGTAGAAAGTCTTCTAGTACATTAATGGTAAGTATATCCAGATCATTTGTTGGCTCATCAAGAATCAAAAAATTGGGGTTTTTCATTAGCACTTGTACTAAATGCAATCTTTTTCTTTCTCCCCCACTTAATTGATCTACGCGTAAATAATGCATATCTCTTGGAAACAGAAAACGTTCTAACATCTGTGCGGCAGAGATTGTTTTACCTCCCTTTAATGGAAATACTTCAGCTATCTTTTTAACTACTTCAATTACCCTTTGGTCCATTCCTCCTTGTAACCCTTCTTGAGAGTATAAGGAGAATTTAACTGTTTCTCCAACTACTACTTTTCCTGTGTCGGGGGCTAAATTGCCCAACATCATATTAATTAATGTTGATTTTCCGCTTCCGTTTTTGCCTACCAGTCCTACAAAGTCATTTCTACCAAATTTGTAATTAAAACCTTTGAACAACGTTTTCTCTCCATAAGTTTTGGAAGCATTATGAAACTCTAAAATCTTACTACCCAAACGCTCCATTTGAGTGCTAATTTGGGCTTTTTCCTCTCTTGTATTAACAGAAGCAGATTGTTTAATTGAGTCAATAGCATCAATACGTGCTTTTGATTTTGTAGTTCTTGCTTTGGGTTGTCTTCTAAACCACTCTAGTTCCTTTTTTAATAGTCCTTGTGCTTTTTGTTTCTGGGCTACTACATTCTCATGTCGTTCTTCTCTTTTCTCTAGGAAATAGCCATAATTTCCTTTGTACATGAACATGTCTCCTTTGTCAATTTCCAAAATTTTATTGGTTACGGAGTCCAGAAAATACCTATCATGCGTTACCATGAATAAGGTAGTGTTGTTTGTGGTAAGATAGTCTTCTAACCAAGAAATCATTTCAATATCTAAATGGTTAGTGGGCTCATCTAAAATTATTAGATCTGGGTTTTCAATAAGTAATTTAGCAAGAGCAATTCTTTTTTGCTGCCCACCCGATAGGGTGCTTACTTTAGCATCTAACCGATCTAGCCCTAGTTTGCCTAATATTTCTTTTACTTTGTTTTCTAAATTCCATCCGTTTAACCTCTCCATACTGTCGTATAGCTCAGTTAATTTATCGTGATCTTCTGCCAGTACCGCTAACTCGTAGTTTTTTACTACTCTAAAAAGCTCTGAATCGGAGGCGAAAACAGCATCGAGTATGGTAAGATGAGGTTCAAAAACAACATCTTGCATAAGCAGGCCAACTTTAATATCTTTTCTAAATACAACCGTGCCACCATCTGGAGATTCTTGACCTGCAAGTACTTTGAGTAAGGTAGTTTTTCCACTACCATTTCGGGCTATTAATCCAACCTTATCTCCTTTATTAAGGCCAAACGTAAGATCGCTGAAAAGGGTTTTTTCACCGTACATTTTCGAAAGATTTTCAACAGAAAGGTAATTCATGAATTGTTTTTTATGGCTTACGAATGTACAAATACTAGAATGACTAGGAGGTTAAGAAAGTACTTGAATGGCATGTTTTAATACGGATATGCCTATTTTCTTATGAGTGCCTAAATTTTCGCCATCCGCTTGAACAGGAATAGCCATATCTGTGTTGATTTGAATGGAATTACCCGTTCTTTTTTCAACAAACGAAACGCTTTCAATTTTGCCATTAAAAAGTTTATATAACTGCGGAAAAATAACCCATTTTGAATCGTCTTTTACGACCGTAAAATTAAGTGTGCCATTCGAAAAATGGGCTTTAGGACTAATTAGCATTCCGCCTCCAAAGTACTTCCCTATTGAAGCAGCGGCTAAAAGTGTTTTTCCTTGAATTACCAATTGATTTTCTACCTGGATAACCGCATTTGGTGCCTTAAAATTTATTAAGGCTTTTATGGTGCTACTTAGGTAAGAGAGTTTATTCTTTTTATCTCTTTGTGCGAGTTCACTAATTTCTTTAGTTACGGCCCCATCAAGACCACATCCTGCAACGTTAATAAAGTAATGGTTGGAAGAATTAGCGCATTTAACTACGCCAACATCATGGTTAATGTATTTTTTAGTTTTTAATCTTTCAATAATGTTTGTTGATGTGAGTGGTTGGTGATTTCTAACCCAATCGTTACCTGTTCCAACTGGAATTAATCCAACCATTGAAGGATTGGCTAAAGTGAATTTTTGAGCTTGAAAAATTCCATTAACTATTTCGTTAATGGTTCCATCTCCGCCAAGGCCAATAAATTTACGTCCCCCTTTTTTATACTGATTATTTACTAAGGAAATAGTGTGTTGGTGGTAATTCGAAATATCAAATGCGTATGGTATATTGCTTTGTTGAAGCAATGGCTGAATTTCTTGCCAAAGCATCAATCCTTTTCCTTTACCAGATTTTGGGTTAACAACAAAGTACCATTCTTCATTCATATCTTAACAAAGAAATTCAAATTGTTAAGATATGAATGATAAAAGGTGGGATTATTGAATAATTAGTTTTTGTCTATGTAGGGTTTTATTTATTTCAATGGTTACCAAATAAACCCCTTGCTTTAATAAATTACTTTCTATGCTTATGTCTTCCTTAAAGCCAGTGAAATTAATTTCTTGACTTTTTACTTTTTTACCCGATAGATCATAAATGGATAGGACTCCTTCGCCTTTAAGATTGGCCGTTAAGCGAATGTTAAAGTTACCATTATTTGGATTTGGGTAAATGTAGAAACTAGGACTTACCAAAGAAATTTCAGAAATACTATTCACACCCTCAAATGGGTTTCGGTAGTAGTCATTTGAGTCTAAGTGCATCATAGATAATCCTCCAGATCTTTCTCCAATTACAAGTTCTAAACTATCGGTTAGGTTAAGATTTACACCAAATGCAGCAATAGGCCCGTTAGAAACTTTTATGCTATCCACTTCGGTAAATGTTCCTAAATAGTCTGTATCAATACCTTTGTAGAATCTTAACCAGCCATTGTAGGTACCCACAATTAAAATGTTATTGGTATCTCCTTCAATGGTTCCTACATAAGGTACAGCATTGTTTTCGTAAGTAGGTTCGTAATTAAATACGCCCCCTAAGGTATCGGTAACTGATTTATTGTAAAGGGGAGCACTGGCAGTTCCTTGGTTTAGATATAATCGAATGTTTCCGTTCTTTTGGCCTACCATAAGATCTAGTAATCCATCCTTGTCCACATCCATTATAAATGGGCTAGCATGAACTCCAAAGTTTTGATTCATGAAAGTATCTGCTTTTAACACAAAATTGGCTTCGTCTCCAATAGGCGCTGTATTTTCATAATAGTTAAGATTTCCATTAACCTCTCCAAATAGCATGTCATTATCTCCATCACCATCTAAATCTGCAAAAGCAGGTGAAATACGTGTTAAATCTCTTGCGCCAACGTTAGCTAAGTCTCTGGTAATTAATTTGTATTCAGGTTCTGTGGCTGTTCCAATATTTTTATAATAGGCAATTTGAGACTTATAGGTTCTAATAAATAAGCTAGGGTCAAAACTTTGAAAATACCCAATATTTCCAACAAGCATATCGGGAATATTATCACCTGAAATATCTGCAAAAGTGGGAATAGACATCGTGCCAAAATCCATCATATGCTCTGAAAGAAAATTCTTTTTTGTTAAATGAAAATTAGGAAGATTTTCTAAGCCGAAGTTGGTGTATAACCAAACCGTTCCAGTATCCACACAACCTTGGTGTTGATTAGGTGCTACAATTAAATCTTTTGTGCCATTATTGTTAACATCTTCATAATATGCAGCGGGGAAACTTTTCATATCTATAGAATCGGCCATTGGAAATGGGTATTTATAGTTTACACTAGTCATATGAGCAGTGGTAGGTGTTCCACCATTGGTAAGCATAATCATATTTGGGCGATCCGGATCGCCAATAATAGCCTCCTTTACATTATCACCATTAAGATCTATGGTTAGCACAGAATAACCACCATCCCTATTCACTGGATTTCCGGTTGGATTTCCACCTGATTTACAGAAATAATTTAAGTTCACCGTACCATCAAACCATTGAAAGAAGTGTCCCCAACATTCTTCATTGAAATAAAAATCTAATGAATCATGGTTGGCAGATCTGTTTTCATAGTATTGGTAACTTAAAGCGGATTGCGATTGCGCAAGTATGTCTAAATCGCCATCATTATCAATGTCTTCAATTGAAGGAATATCAAGAGATCTAACAAAAACGGTGGATGGATTTGTACCATTATAAACGGCAGGTAGAAAGTCTGTAACTAGTTCAAATTTCAAAACACTGTCGCTTACGTTTTTATACACTTTAATTCCATTTCCATGTATATGAAGCGGATGGTTATTTGTAAATAAATCAGGTTTATCATCATTATTGTAATCTCTAATAAGTAACCAATCATTCACATCCGCAGGAAAGTATTTGGTAAACTCTGGTGCATAGTGGTATTTCTCTTCAAGTACGTCTCCGTCATTAATAAACACGCGTAAATTCTGACCATCTCGGTCAAAAACAACCAGATCTATATAATGATCAAGATTCACATCCATAGCGCTGAATTGTGGGTTATTTAGTCCGCCCACCCATGGATCTTTTAGTAAACTGTCTTTTTCAGTTACATCTATGTTGTTAAAACTGGCATATTTATAACCGCCTCCAGTTTGAGCGAGGCAAAACATGGAGTTTGAAATTAGGAAAAGGGTGTAAATTAGGTTTTTCATATTCTAAACATTTTGACAAGTTTAATTCTTTAATTTGAAATTATGAAATTTATTTATGGACGAATATTCTACTAAAAAGTTTACCATCTACAGTTATTTAAAAATTTGAAAGTCACAAAAAATGAAAAAAACTGTTAACCATTTGCATAGAATTATGTGTAGTACTGCGGTCTACTCAATTAATTGCCTACTCTTGTGGTGGTAAGCTTAAAAAGATACTTTTGCCACCATTAATTTTACACCATGAAGCAGGTTTTTATACTATTCATTTTTTTAGCAACAGTTGGTAGCAGTTTGCTTGCCCAAGAAGGGGAGAAGACAGAGCCACGTAATAAACATCAAGATCATATGATTATTGATTTGGGCTATGAAACTTTTACGAGCAGACCTGGGTTCACCAATTTTGAGTGGTACAATAATGGGTTGAATATTCAAATTTTTTACGATAAACTTTTTGGGCAATCTGGAATTAGTGGAGCTATTGGAATAGGGTTTAGTACCCAAAGTTATTATTCAGATAAACAAATTAGAAGAGACTCTACAAAAGATTACAATTATTCAGACTGGCTTGATCCTGAAAGAGAGTATAATAGAAATAAAGTGAGTACTTCATGGGTGGAAGTTCCTTTAGAATTGCGTTATAGATCGGATATTGATGATTGGGGTTATAGATGGAAATTTTCGGTTGGTGGTAAAGTGGGCTTTTTATTTGATACGCATGATAAGTTGGTAGATAAGAATGATATTAAATATAAGACTTACTATTTTCCGGATATGAATAATGTACGTTTTGGTTTA
>JBMYWA010000082.1:0-9229 GCA_049606935.1 Salibacteraceae bacterium | reverse complement strand
GTAATTAATTGGTTTTGATCTAAAGCAAGCTGTGTTTTTTGGTAGTTAGAAATTTCTAATAAACTATCGCTAAGTTGAATATACTCTTTGTAATACCATAATGAAGATTTATAATCTTGTAAATCATTTTCAATATTCGAAAGCGTATTTAAACTAATCAATTCCTCTTCACTATTGTTTGTGGCTATGCTTAGCGAAAGTCCTTTTAATGCATGTGTTTTGGCTTGCTTGTAGTTGCCAGATAGTCGTTCTAACTCTGCCAAATTATTTAAAATTACAATTTGTTGCCCTTCGCTGTTCGCTTCTTTGTTTAACTCCGATGATCTATTGTAATAGTGTCGAGCTTCTTCTAGTTTATTTAACGACATATAAGTAGAACCTAGATTGGAGTAGGTGCGAATTATAGCTAATTTATTCTCTGTTTTATTTTGATACACTTCTAGGGCCTTTAAGGCATAATTAATTGATTCAGGATAATTTCCTAGTCGTTCGTAGCTTGCTCCTAAATTAGAATAAACAATGGCGGTTGATTCATGGTTTTTATTTGCGATGGTTAAAACTAGTGCTTGTTCATAGTAGTTAATGCATTGGTTGTAATCACCTTGGTTGTAGTAAATGCTTGCAATATTTATTAAATTACTAGAAATATCGTGAACCTGAGGGAGCTGATTTTTTAGGTCTAATACTTTATTATAATAAGATAGCGCTTCAATGTAGTTGTATAAACTTCCGTAGCAAACTCCTAAATTGTTGTAAACTCTACAAAGACGATCAACATTTTGCTCCCTTTCAAAGTATTCTTCGGCTATTTTTAACTGAATTACAGCCTCGGGTAATTTGTTGTCTAAATAATAATACACTCCAAGGTAACTAGTTGCAATAGCAACGCCCTCGTCATCATTCAATTGGTTTAACTGTTTTAAATTTTCTAAGGTTGTTTTAGTGGATAGTTTTAAATCCTCATATTTTTTTATCCAAGCGAGTTCAATTTTTAGGTTAGCGGTTGTTCTAGGATCAGTGGTAGAATTTAACAAAGAGGAAATACTATCGGCTTTAAAGTTAGAGCCTAAGGTGCAAAAACTTAAAAGAATAAAAATAAATGTACCGGTCAATTTATTCATAAATAGAAATATTGTTGTTTCCTAAAGAAAAACTTTGTTGAAAATGAAAATTTGGCTCCGGGGCTTTGATTCCCTGTTTAACTATTTGAGGAGCTGTTATTACAATGCATTCATCAAATTGTTTGTGGTTAATAAACTGCTGTAATGTGAATGCTCCTCCTTCCACTAAAATACTTTGAATTCCTTTACTTCCTAGCCACATTAAAATGGTTTTTAAATAATGGGTGTTGAATGGAATTTTAACAAATTCTATTTGTCCTTCCAATTTAGATTCTTGGGAATTAAATACAATGGTTTTAGCATTATTATCAAATACTTTAAACTGTCTATCTAGATCTAAATTTTTATCAATAACTATCCTTAAAGGATTAGCACCAAACCATCTCCTAGTAGTTAAAGATGGGTTGTCTTTAATCACCGTATTTTTACCTACTAAAATGGCATCCACTTCAGCCCGTAGTTTATGAACATACGTAGAGCTCACACTATTTGAAATCTGCAAAGCATTAGGTTGTTGACCTGTTCGTTCATGATCAATAAATCCATCGGCAGTTTGAGCCCATTTTAAAATTACCCAGGGTAACTTGGTGTTTTGGAATTTGTTAAAAGTCTTGTTTAGTCTTTTTGATTCCTGTTCCAATACGCCCGAGGTAACATTTACACCTGCAGATTTTAATTTTTTCACCCCATTTCCACATACAATTTCATTTTCATCTAAAGAGGAAATAACCACATTTGGGATTTTGTGTTTTATGATTAGATCTGCGCATGGCGGTGTTTTCCCAAAGTGAGAACAGGGTTCTAGAGAGACATAAATGGTAGATTTAGGTAATAGAGATTTATCTTTTACGGAGTTAATAGCATTTACCTCGGCATGAGGCTCGCCATATTGCATGTGATAACCTTCACCAATAATCTGGTTATTAAAAACAATAACAGATCCAACCATTGGGTTGGGTGAAACGTTACCCTTACCCAGCTTTGCTAGCTCCAAACATCTACGAATGTATTTTCCGTTGTTTTCTTCCATTTATTGAGTTTCAAATGTAGTTTTTTATGATTAATTGATTGGATGGTTACATGTAAAAAAAAAGACCCAAATCACTATATTTGACGCCTAATTAAACCAGAAATCTTCAGAGTAAAATATTATGAAAATGCCAAACAATAAAATTGAATCTGTTTTAAGGTATTTTCATTTAAAACTGGATGAAATATATTCCATTAATGAGGTAGACAGTTTTTTCTGGATTTTACTTGAAGCCGAATTGAATTGGTCAAGAATTGATTTTATGAAAGACCCCGACTTAAGGATGTCGGAAAGTCAGCTGCTTACGTTTATAGGTTTTTCAAGGCGTTTGGCCAAATTTGAGCCTGTTCAATACATTGCTGGAATAACCAATTTTAGAGGATATGATTTAAAGGTTTCGCCAAACGTTTTAATACCCAGACCGGAGACCGAAGAGCTGGTTTCTTGGGTTTTACAAAGTTCCAATAAATCTGCAAAAAACACAATTATTGATATCGGAACAGGGAGTGGATGTATTCCTATTTCAATAGCTTTAGAATTGCCAAATTCAAAAGTGGAGGCTATAGATATTATGCCTAAAGCACTTGAATTAGCTAAAGAAAACGCAATAGCTTTAGGAGCTACAGTTGAGTTTAGGTTAGAAGACGCTCTAAATCTTAATTCAAAACCAAATACCTTTGATGTAGTAATTTCTAACCCTCCTTATGTTCTGGATTCTGAGAAAAATGAAATGCGGGATAACGTGCTTAATTTTGAACCACATGTAGCTCTTTTTGTAGAAGATTCTGACCCACTTCTATTTTATAAGTCTATTTCAAAATGGGCCCATAAGTCATTAAGGAATAATGGGATGCTATTTTTTGAAATAAATGAAAAGTATGCCCAGGAAACCATTCAGTTATTAGAAAACATTGGATTTGTAAATTGTGAATTTAAGAATGATATTTTTGATAAACCAAGAATGGTAAAAGGAGTGAAGAAATGAGATTGATTTTTACGTTTATATTGGTAATGTGTGGTGTGGCTAACTTTGCACAATCCTATTATACCGAAAGAGACTCTATTGAGGATAATCAAATAATGCAAGAGTTTTTTTATAAAACTAAATTTCAGGTAACCTTAAGTCATGAGAAGACACTTTTAACACAAGGAGTGAATATGAAAATGAATGTGTTAAAAATTGGTATCCAGTATAAAAAGAACTATAAAATGGGAATGTTCTTTGGTATTAGTAAAGCATACCGAACATATGAGCCAGAAGCATCAGGGGTGTCGTATTACGAGACAAATGTAGGGGCTTTTGGAGGATATTTTGAATACGTGATTATTGAAGATTATAGATGGTATCTCGGCACTCCTTTGTCTTTTGGTAGAGGAAGAGTTTTAGGAGAAGCTTATAATTCTAACGATAATAGCGTACCAAACCATGATTGGGAAAGTGAGAATTTTGGAATGTTTTCATTTGGCGTAAATGGAGGTTATAATATTAATTATTGGTTGACTCTTTCTGGCGGACTGGGTTATCGATTTATTTCTAATGCAAGTGCTAATACCGATGCTAACTTTAATACTTTGTATTACACCTATGGAGTTAAATTTAAATTGGGTCATTTGGTTACCAATGTTTTTCATCGGAAAAGGGTAAATAAAATGAGATCCATTTATTTTAGAAATAAAGATAGTTGGTCGGCAAAACGATTTAAGAATAAACATCCCGAATTTTATAAATAATGAGTCAAGTTAAAGAAAAAATTGAAGCTCTAAGAGAAGAGTTGCGTCATCATAACTTTTTGTATTATTTAGAAAGTAGGCCTGAGATTTCGGATTTTGAATACGATCAAAAGCTTAAAGAACTTCAAAGGTTAGAAGAAAATAACCCAGAATTCGATGATGCTAATTCTCCTACCAAAAGGATTGGAGGAGACGTATCTAAATCGTTTGAAACGGTTAAGCATGATGTTCCCATGCAATCATTAGGTAACTCCTATTCTGAATTGGAGATTGAGGAATTTATTGCGAGGATTCAAAAGGAATTAGAAAGTGAGGATGTAGAGTTTGTATGTGAGTTAAAGTATGATGGGGTGGCCATCGCAATCCAGTATGAAAATGGCGAATTTAAGCAAGCCTTAACTCGAGGTAATGGCCTACAAGGAGATGATGTTTCCAATAACGTTAAAACCATTCGGTCTATTCCATTAAAACTTAAAGAACCTTTTCCTAATAAATTAGAAGTTAGAGGAGAAATAATGTTTTCAAATGCGGCATTTGAAAAGCTAAATGAAGAAATGGTGGCTAACGGTGACCAACCGTATGCCAATCCAAGAAATACTGCTTCGGGTACGTTAAAACTTCAAGATTCAAGTATTGTAGCCAAACGTGGTTTAGAATGCTATATTTATAGCAGGGTAAATCCAGATACCAATATTACTTCCCATTTTAATGCCGTTACCCATTTGAAGGAATTTGGATTTTTAACCCCATCTGTAAAACAAAATAGATTTAAGGTTTGCCTAAGCAAAAATGAAATAATGGATTTCATCCATTTCTGGGGTAAGGAAAGATTCAGCCTACCATTTGCCATTGACGGAATTGTAATAAAAGTTAACAGCTTAGAACAACAAAAATTATTGGGTAGCACCGCTAAGGCTCCTAAATGGGCAATTTCTTTTAAATATCAAGCAGAGCAGGTAGAAACAAACCTAAATGATATTGTATTACAGGTGGGAAGAACTGGCGCAATTACTCCGGTAGCTCATCTAGAACCCGTTTTATTAGCCGGCACCGTTGTTAAAAGGGCATCTCTTTTTAATGAAGATTACATTCAAAAACTAGACCTTAGGATTAATGATACCGTTCAGGTAGAAAAAGGTGGAGAGATTATTCCAAAAGTAACGGATGTTAATTTGGAAATGAGAAAAGAAAGTTCTTCAAAATTTGAGTTTCCTACCCTATGCCCTGAATGCAATAGCGCCTTGGTGCGCAAGGAAAATGAAGCAAATCATTATTGCGTGAATGAAACATCATGTCCGCCTCAAGTAATAGGTCGTATGCAGCATTTTATTTCTAGAAAAGTGCTAGATATTGAAGGTCTTGGAGATGAAACTATTGTGGCGCTTTATGAGAGTGGTTTAATAAAAGAGTTTATTGATTTGTACGCGTTAACCTACGACCAATTAATAGGTTTAGAAGGAATGGCTGATATTTCGGTTAAGAAATTACTAAACGGTTTGGAAGAATCAAAAAAGCAACCGTTTCAAAAGGTCCTTTTTGCTTTAGGTATCAGACATGTTGGGGAAGTAGTAGCCAAAACATTGGCTAGAAATTTTAAGACAATTGATAACTTAATGAACGCCACAGAAGAGCAACTTATTGAGGTAAACGAAATTGGAAAAGTAATTGTACAAAGTATTATTGAATACTTTGCCTCAGACCACCACCGAGGGTTAATTTTGCGGATGAAGGAATTGGGCTTTAATTTAAAAATTTCAGAAGAAGAAGCTTCCTTAACTAGTCAAAAACTTCAAGGTTTATCCATTGTGATTTCAGGGGTTTTTGTAAACCATTCTCGAGATGAACTTAAAAAAATGATTGAGTTTAACGGAGGTAAAAATTCGGGGTCAATTTCTAAAAAAACCGCATTTATAGTGGCTGGAGATAAAATGGGACCAAGCAAGTTTGAAAAAGCAGAGAAATTGGGGGTAAAGATTATTTCGGAAACAGATTTTATTGAACTATTGCAAAATTAATGATAGGTTTTTTAGCAAATACCATTGGAAAATGGAAATTAGAACGCGCAGCTCTAAACTCTAATAGAATTTCAGAAGCTATAAATTTGTCTGAAATGAAATCGGCTATTTTAATTTTTGATTTAACAGAAAAACTAGAGTATCAAAAAATAGTTGAGTTTGTGAAACTATTAAAGTCCGAAAACGTAAAACAGGTGGAGGTTATAGGGTTTACTTTAAATAAAGAAATTCCAACTTTCATCAATAAAAGTTTAGTTAAAGTATTAGGTAAGGATGACATAAACTTTTTCGGTATTCCTTCTGAAAATTTCTGTGATGCCATTTTTGACCAATCCTTTGATGTGATGATTGATTGTACTAGAAGTTCAAATATTCCGACAGATTTTTTACTAGCTAATATTAATGCAAAAACTAAGGTTGGCTCACCTCAAAAAGAAACGGATGAATATTTTGACCTTTTGGTTAACACGAACAATAATGAATTAAATGATTACATGAAAAATGTAATTCATTTTTTAAAAATGATAAACAAACGATAGCTTTAAAATGGAAAGTTTAAAAGGTGTTGGAGTAGCGTTAGTTACTCCTTTAAATAGCGAAGGAGCAGTAGATTATCCTGCTTTTGGTCAGCTTATTGACCATAATATTAAAGGTAATGTAGATTTCCTTGTGGTTCAAGGAACAACTGGAGAGTCAGCCACCTTACCGGCTAAAACTAAGCAACAATTATTATCATTTGCAGTGAAGCAAATCAATGGAAGGGTTCCTGTTGTTTTTGGACATGGCGGCAATAACACTAAAGCATTAATTGAATCCTATAAAGACCTTGATTTAACAGGTGTTTCGGCTATCCTTTCTGTTAGTCCGTATTACAATAAGCCTTCTCAAGAAGGAATTGTAGCACATTTTAAGGCATTAAACGAAGCATTTGATTTACCCATTATTCTATACAATGTACCGGGTAGAACGGGGTCTAACATGTCAGCAGCTACTACATTGAAATTATCGCAACTCGATAATATTATTGGGGTAAAAGAGGCTTCAGGAGATTTAGGTCAAATGACTCAAATTATTAAAAATAAACCCGCTGACTTTTTGGTTTGGAGTGGCGATGACGATTTAATTTTATACCAAATGGCTTGTGGTGCTGATGGGGTAATTAGTGTTATTGGTAACGCCTTACCTAATGAGTTTTGTGATTTAGTTCATTCTGCAGCAAAAGGAGATTTTGCATCAGCTAGTAAACGTCACCATCAATTAAGCGATATTATTCCATTATTATTCGAAGAAGGTAATCCTGGAGGAATAAAGGCGGTATTAAAAATGATTGGAATTGGAGAAGAACATATGTTAATGCCTTTATTACCCATTTCTAACGATTTAAGATCTAGACTAAAAACGGCACTAGAAAAAGCCAACCTTCTAAACTAGTAGTACATGAATGTATTTGACGTTAATAGAAAAACCAGGGAGAATATTTTAAAACTCATTAATGGTTTGGGTACGGATGACCTGAATAGAGTTCCTGATGGGTTTTCAAATAATTTAATTTGGCATTTAGGCCATGTTTTGGCCACCCAACAACTTCTTACCTATGGTTTGAGCGGTTCTGAAATAATTATTTCTAACAATATTATTGATGAGTTCAGAAAGGGAACAAAACCAGAAAATGGTTACACCACAGAAGATATTAGTGAGTTAAAGGAAATCTTCATGGAGGTGATTAATATTACTCAAGAAGATTTTGAGTTGGAAGAATTGAATTCAAATTCTTTTAAAGAGTATCCAACAAGCTATGGAATTACATTAAAGTCTTTAAAGGATGCCTTAGAGTTTAATAATATGCATGAGGCCATGCATTTAGGAATGATGATGGTCTTGAAAAAAACTATCTAGATAGCAGAAATTAGAGAAAAAAAAGCGGGAACAATTTGTTCCCGCTTTTTAAATATTTAGTGTGGTTATAATATCATAGTAACACCAACACCTCCGTTTCCGCCAAAGTCTCCACCAAGGGTTCCTCCACCGCCTTCAAGGTATACACCCCATTTGTCGTTCCAAAACCATCTTCCACCAATTTGAAGTCCTAGGTTTAGATCACTATTAGAACCATCTGATACTCCTAAGGCGAAACCCGCATTTGCTCCACCATAAAAATCCCATGCAGAGGGTAAGCCTACCAATTCGTCAAAGTAATAATTAGCTTTAACCCCAAGGGTAAGGTGATTTAATTCCCAATTAGTAAATGCTGTTGGAGCAACAGTAATGGCTTCTGAAACCGGTATTTCATAAGCAGCGCCTACCAGACCAAAGCTTAATTGTTTTTTTGCTTGAGCATTTGCTAACACCCCAAAGCCAATAAATGCGAATAAAAGTGTAATTTTTTTCATTGTTTTGATTTTGATTATTTTTTTCAAAACTAATTTTTATGCATGCCTAACTTTATACATGGAGAAATTATTTTTCCTTGTCATATTTAAAATGCACTTCATTAAACATTTGTTGTTGTCTGCCCGATAGAGATTGGATATAAATTTCATCTGTTTTTTTTACCAATGTAATGGTTGTTGGCCAAACACTTTCTGTAGTTTTAAATACTACACTATCTATATTAAAATAAGAGATGGAATACGCTGTTGGAGACTCAAAGCCTTGTTGGGTTCGTGCTAGAATAATCTTGGAGTTTTGTTCTGAAATGTTAGAATAACTCATAACCGTTTGCTGGGTTTGGTTAGAAAATATAGACTCACCTTTCAGTTGGTGGTTTTCAAATTTCCAATTTTCAATTTGAGTTACTCCGTTAAATTCTCTTTCCCAGGTACCTTCAAGCCATTTTAATTGGTTGATTTTCTCTGTATTGGAGGTACAAGAAAAAAATGTAAATGCTAAGAAAAAAAAGAAAAAAAATCTACTAATCATTGGTGTGAAGTTTGGTATCAAAATTGGTTAAATTTGGAATACTATTAGCTACCAAGTTATGAAAAAGATACTATTACTTTTTTGGGGAATTTCTTTATTTTTTACTGGATGTTCTAAATGTTATGATTGTGTGCATACTCAAGACGTTTTAGATGCCAATGGAAATGTTATAGATCAAACCGAGGTACATGAAAATGTATGCACTGCTAACCAAGAAGAAATAAATGAAAAAGAAAGTGCGGGTGCAGTATGTTCGTAACCAAAAAGTTTAGGGCATAAAAAAACGGGTTAGCAATTTACATCGCACCGCTACAACCTTCGACCCTTGCTTCATTCCTGACCTGGGGGATTAGAAGGGAGCTGGTCGTGTAAGACTAACCCGAGCTGCAAATGTAAGGCGACAAATTTGAATT
>JBMYWA010000081.1:0-9538 GCA_049606935.1 Salibacteraceae bacterium | reverse complement strand
ACGTAATTCATGATGCAAAAGTAGTTGTAAGAGGGAAGTTAGGAGATAGAAGTCGAGAGAAAATATTTGAAATTGAGAGACAAAAGACGGAAGTTGGGCAAAATTAATTGAACGTTATTTAAGTGTATCTCGGTAGCGATAAAGCTAATCTGGAAGGGAATCTTCAGGCTCGCTTCGGCTCCAACCAGTGGACGTCATAGAAATTCAAATAACAATTGCGCAATCTGGGCTCTATTCGATGAATGCCAAAGAAACTCCAAGAGAATTAAGGATTGTGCCCACTTAATGAAATCGAAGTGAAGCAAATATCGATAAATCAGAAAGGTAATGGCTTAACGCATTCTTAAACCGATGACGTTTTAAAAACGCGATACTTCGTTTACATTTGTGCAGCTAAATGATAAAACAAATTCTACTTCTATTTTCCGTGGTTAGCTTGTCGCTTTCTGGATTGGCCCAATCGGATACCGCAACCTCCTACTCTACAGGTTTTTTTGAAGGGTTTGATGATTCTTACCGTGGTAACGCTTCTATTCGCGTTGCGTTTTACAACTTGGAGAACTTATTTGACACCTACGATGACACGTTAAAAAATGATGAATCCTTTCTTCCGGATGGAGATCATCACTGGAACAATTATAAGTACTACGAAAAGTCGAATAATTTAGGCAAGACTATCCTTTCAATTGGAGGCTGGGAAGGGGTTGAAATTGTTGGGGTTTGTGAGGTTGAAAATCGCAAAGTTTTAGAAGATCTCACCAAAAAAACGGTACTCAAGCAAACCAATTATGAAATTCTTCATCAAGAATCGCCCGATAAACGAGGAATTGACGTTGCCCTTTTATTTAGACCAGACAAAATAAAAATAGATACTGTTCAATGGATTCAAGTATTCTTGGGTGTAGATGCGCGTCCAACTCGTGATATTCTTTATGCTACCCTACGAACTTCTAATAATGCCCAACTGCACGTTTTTGTGAACCATTGGCCATCACGTTATGGAGGTCAAATGAAATCAGACCCGAAAAGAAAAGAAGCGGCAAGAACGGTTAGGGTTTATATCGACTCTATTATGCAATCCAATTCTAAAGCGAACATTTTATTGATGGGTGATTTTAACGATGAACCCGAAAATGAAAGTATTGATAAAGTTTTAAAAGCCACTAATGACAGCACCTTTAGTGATTCAACGCATCTTTACAACTTAATGAGTCATATTCATGGAAACCACGGATCTCACAAGTACCAAGGAAATTGGGGAGTATTGGATCAATTTATGGTGAACCAATCCTTATTTAAAGGACAGTCTCATTTAAAGGTAATGGAAGGTCCGTTAGTTTTTAGACCTCCATTTTTAATGACCAAAGAAACCAAATATCCAGGCATGAAACCTTACCGTACCTACACTGGATTCAAATATACAGGAGGCTATAGCGATCATCTACCCATTTATGTAGATTTGCAACTTCTAAACCAATAGGTTTTTTAAAAGAGAATACACGTATGATTTTATCAGGAAAAGAAATAAAAAGACAGTTAGGAACTGGAATAAATATTGAACCATTTAACGAGAACCAGCTGAATCCAAACAGCTACAATTTAAGTTTATTTGAGGAGTTATTGACTTATGACAATGATGTGTTAGATATGAAAACCCCTAACCCAACTACACGTTTGACTATTCCTGAAGAAGGTTTGTTACTTGAACCAAATAAATTGTACTTAGGTAGAACAAATGAGCGAACTGCTACTGATAAGTTTGTACCTATGCTAGAAGGTCGTTCATCTATTGGTAGGCTTGGGCTTTTTATTCACGTAACTGCTGGGTTTGGAGATGTTGGTTTTAACGGCTTTTGGACCTTAGAAATTTTTTGTGTACAGCCCATTCGCATTTATCCGAATGTTGAAATTTGCCAAATTTTTTACCATAGTATTGAAGGAGACTACGACTTATATAAATCGGGCAAATACCAAAACAACAAGGGCATTCAACCTAGTTTGTTGTACAAAGACTTTAAATGATCGCAAAATTCTTCAATTATATTCTAATTGGTTTGGTAAAGTTTTATCAGCTGGCCATTTCACCCTTTTTAGGATCAAATTGCAGATATCACCCTACCTGTTCACATTATACCATTGAGGCTATTCAAGAGTGGGGGCCTATCAAAGGAACTTGGTTAGGTATGAAACGCCTAAGTACTTGTCATCCATGGGGAGGACATGGAATGCAGACCGTTCCTAAAAACCCTAAAAAACGGAAGTAGTTTTCTTAATTATCTTATTTTTTGGTCCATCATTTGCTTGCTTTCCAACCTAAAGTTAAGCATATGATTATAAGATCTATCACCCCACCCAAATGGCATATAATTTTTCTAATCTTTACTTTTGGCTTTACTAGCTGCGCCAATGTTTTTCAAGCGGTAGTGTTTCCTAATCAATGTAAAAAATGTGTGGTATACCAAAATGGAAAAATCGTTTATGAAATTGAAGGTTGCGGGGCGAATAACGTTCGTTTAGAAGAAACGGCAAAAGTATAAGCCTTTAACAAGGCTCAAGGAAGTGGTTTATGTGAATATTCTGTTTCATGCACTACATGGAAACAAGAGGTGTCTGAAGATTAAGCCATAAATTCTTGAGAGTTATTGTTTAAGTAGGGTCTAAATCTTTAATTATGACACCCCATATATCTAGTTAAAACCCTTACTTTTGCCATCAAATTTTTAGAGCGTGAAGCACGATAAAATAACACCGTACAACAGTCAGTCAGCTAAAAAAGATCAAGTAGAGGAAATGTTTGATAACATTGCACCCAAGTATGATTTTTTGAACCATTTGTTATCAATGGGAATTGATATTACTTGGAGAAAAAAGGCGATTAAAATAATTGGCAAGAAAAACCCGAAAGCCATTTTAGATGTAGCTACAGGAACTGGTGATTTTGCTTTGGAGGCTAGAAGTTTGAACCCTGATCGAATTGTAGGATTAGATATTTCGGAAGAAATGCTAAATGTGGGACGCAAAAAAATAACCGCAAAAAAACTAGATTCATTAATTGAAATGGTGAAGGCCGATAGCGAAGCATTGCCCTTTAAAGACGATACATTTGATGCTATTACCGTGGGGTTTGGAGTTAGAAATTTTGCTCATTTAGAAGTAGGACTTGGAGAAATGCTTCGAGTATTAAAACCAGGTGGACAAGTGGCTATAATTGAAATATCGCAGCCTACTTCATTTCCAGTAAAACAGGTATATAACATCTACTTTAAACACATTCTTCCTACCGTTGGTAAAATGGTATCGAAAGACGCTAGAGCGTATACTTACCTACCAGAATCAGTGACACACTTTGCTCAAGGGCAAGAGTTTGCAGATATTTTAACAAAAGTGGGGTATAAAAATGCTTCTTTTACTCCGCTTACATTTGGAACGGCTACCTTATACGTAGCTTCAAAATAAAAGGCACAGAATCTCGTTTGACGGGTATAAAATGAAAAAGTTTTTTTTAATAGCAATTTTAGTTTCGGTTGGTTTAGGACTTTCTGCTCAGAATAAGTTTAAAAAAAACTCGCCTAACCTTCCGTATTTTGAAGAACATAAATTTCATTTTGGATTTACCCTTGCCGTAAACTCTAGCAGTTTTAAAATTAAGTACAATCTCACTAGCATAGATTCATTAATATCCCTACAGGTGGGTTCACAAAGTGGCTTCAATATCGGCTTCATGGGATCCATGCGATTTAATGATAATTTCTCTCTACGATTTCTTCCCACTCTTGCTTTTGCTCAGCGTAATTTTGACTACGTTTTTGAAGGAGACCCAAGAAATGTACCCGTAACGAGGATTGTAGAATCAACCTATGTGATGTTTCCGCTACTATTAAAATACCGGTCTCAGCGGTATAATAACTTTGCAGCCTATGTAGTTGGGGGGCTTGATTTTGCCATTGATTTATCCTCTCAATTTGATGTAAACAATGAGGTAACTATTGATGCTCAGGTTTTAAAAGTTCAACGTCAGAATCTATTTGCTGAAACAGGGGTAGGATTTGATTTCTTTTTAGAATATTTCAAATTTGCCGTAGAGTTCAAGTATAGTCATGGAATTAATGACGTATTTGTAAAAGATAATTCTTTTTGGGCCATTCCAATAGAAGAAATTAAACCACGAATGTTTACCGTGAGTTTGTTATTTGAAGGATAAATTAAGCCTAATTTAGGTTAGATTTAAATTTCAACTATCTTTTCCATTCCCACAAAACAATACCGGTAGCCACCGCTACATTTAACGATTCTGCTTGACCAAAATTGGGTATAGTAATAAACTGAGAAATAAATCTTTCAATTTCAGGATCAATACCATGAGATTCACTTCCCATAATTAGCAAACCATTTAATGGCATTTCCAACTTCCCAAGAACTTCGCCTTCCATGGCGGCACCGAATATGGGATTATTAGGAAATTGCATTTTGTATTGCGATAAGTATTCTGTAGCGTTTTGGTAAAAAACAGGAATTCTAAAAACCGAGCCCATACTACTTTGAATCACTTTCGGGTTATAAACATCTACACTATTCTCAGTACAAATAATTTTGTTTATTCCAAACCAGTCTGCCATGCGAATAATGGTTCCTAAATTGCCAGGATCATTGATTCTGTCCAGAAAAAGGGTAATACCATTTTCCTGATCATCGCTTACCTCATCTTCAAACATGTAGACAACCGCCAACACTTTATTTGGAGTTTTTAATTGCGTAATACGTTCCAATTCCTTTTGGCTAACCCTAGTTACTGGCACATCATTTACCGGGCAATTCCAAGAATCTAAGGCAAATATTTCCTCAAACTCAATCCTACTCTGAATCATCTCCTCAATCAACTTCTCCCCCTCTACCACAAACTTTTGGTTTTCGGCTCTTTTTGATTTTCGTGATAAATCCTTAATATATTTTATTTGATTCTTAGTTAACATTTCGTCCTGACTAGTATATTTATAGATTTGCAAAAATACCAATCTACTGCGTTGAAGTCGATAATATTAAAAATATATGTTTTCCTAATTATCGGATTTGCTTTTGGGGCATGTAATCCAGTAAAGCACATACCAGAAGATGCGGTATATCTGAAAAAAAATAAAATTCAGATTCCTCGAACCATCATTGAAAAAGATGCCCTGTATCCTTTCATTAAACAAAAGGCCAATTCTAAAACACTGTGGATAGTCAAATATAAAATGCAACAATATCTTTCTTTTAATCAAGAAAGTGTAGACTTAAAGAACCAAAACAAAAAAAATAAACTAGAAGATAAAAACCATAAACGTGAAGCTAAAAACAAAGACCCCGTAGAGTTTAAAGATGTATGGAGTTATCGTCAAAAAGAAGCCGGAGAAGAACCTGTAATTTTTAAAGAGCGAGCCGTGAAACAAACCATAGCTCAATTTGAAAAAGCGCTTTTTAATATTGGATACTTTCACAGTGAAGTGAGTGCCAAATATAATTTCAATAGAGATAGCAATAAAGTTGTGGTAACCTACTTGGCTAATACGGGACCTCGGTTTACCCTAAATAAAATTTCATTGGTAATAAATGATAATGACCTACTAGAAGCGGTAAAAAAAGCAAATAAAGAATCTTTACTACACTCAGGAGATCCCTATCAAACCGAAATAATCGAAAAAGAACGTCAAAGATTCTCCACAGAAATGCGAAACCAAGGTTATTATTTTTTTAACCGTGAATATATTGAGTTTGAGATAGACAGCACTATAGATGGAGATCAAGTAAATATTAAAACAATTATTAAAAACCCCGCAGAAACCAATTACACCAATAATGAGCGAACATCATTGCCTCATTTAAAATACAAAATTGGTCAAATTACATTGAACACTAGTTTTGATTCTAAGTACCCAGATGAGCCCGAAGATTCTATACATTTTGAAAAATTGATCTTTATCAATTTATCGAGATTAAAGTATAATCCCCACGCTTTTGTAAATAAGCTCTTTTTTAAGTCCGGAGAATATTATAGTCAAGAAAAAGAAGAAAAAACATATTCTCGAATCTCTGGTTTAAACAATTTTAGCTACATCAATATTGGTTTTTCACCTGACGAAACAGACTCTACCACCATGAATTGTAATATTCAAATGTCTCCTCTTCCTTCTCAAACTGTTGGCGTAGAGTTAGAAGGAACCAATACCGGCCAGAACTTAGGAGTTTCAGGATACCTTACTTATTCTCATAAAAACCTTTTTGGAAGTGCCGAAGAATTAATTACCCGAATAAAAGGCGGGTTTGAATCTCAATATACAGATTATGAATACGAGAGTAATGGTCTATTTGGTACAAACACTACCGAATATGGATTTGAAACCTCATTAATCTTTCAAAACTTACTGGTTTGGCCAAGTTTATCGCATAAAATTTTACAGCGTTTTAACCGTCCAAAAACAAGCTTAAACTTTATTTTTAACGATCAAAAGAGACCCGATTTTACACGAAGATTAACCAACCTGTCATTAGCCTACTTTTTCACACGAAAACAAGAAAACACTACCGAATATGCATTTTACCCGATAGACATTTCCTATGTACTTATGAATAATTCTGAAGCCTTTAACCAACGGCTTGAAGAAGAAAATAACCCGCTACTAAAGTCCACGTACTCCAGTCAATTTATTGTGGGGAGCAGAGCATTGGAAACATGGACTAACCGAAAAACAGTAAATCAAAAATCATTTATTCTAAATAAAACACAAGCAGATATAGCAGGTAACCTCTTATACCTATTCGATAACCTTTTAAATAACACAACCAGTGATTCGGGTAACTACTATGAAGTTTTAGGAGTAAGGTACGCTCAATTTGTTAGGGTTCAAAACGACTGGCGTTTTACGCAACGAATTAATAGTAACCATTCTATTGCTTACAGAGCAATGGGTGGAATTGGATTTGCCTACGGCAACTCTGAGGTACTACCGTATGAACGAAGCTTTTATGGAGGAGGTGCAAACGACAACAGAGGTTGGATTGCCCGTACCTTGGGGCCCGGTTCATACAGCGATACCGAAAAGGCTGGAATTGATCAGGTAGGTGATATAAAAATTCAACTTAGTGCAGAATACCGATTTACAATTGTAAAATCAATTGAAGGAGCATTTTTTACGGATGTCGGAAATATTTGGCTTCGTCAAAGAGATAGCAACAGACCAAATGCAGAGTGGAAAATTGATAGATTCCTATCAGAAATGGCTATTGGAGCTGGACCCGGGTTGCGTTTAAATTTTGGTTTTTTATTGGTTCGTTTTGACTGGGGATTCAAAATTTACAACCCAGGTAATCCAGTTAATTACCGATGGTTTGGTGGCGGTGAGGAAAACGTTTGGGAATACGGGGCTGGCGGAACTTTCAATCTTGGAATTGGCTATCCTTTCTAAAGTTCAAAAAACCTAGTGCCATCATTTAATAATTCTTTAGATTTGCGGATTATAAAATTCGGAAAACAAAACATTTAAATATGTCTGACATTAATAAAATTGGTCAATTACTTGGCAACAAAGCAGATTCTTTGTTAAATCATACAGCGACCGCTATTCCTAAGGAAAATCTACATTTACCAAACCCAGATTTCGTTACTACTTCTTTTGGTGACTCAGATCGTAGTCCTCAAGTTCTAAAAAGTTTACAAGCTTTATATGGGCACGGCCGTTTAGGTGGTACTGGATATTTATCTATCCTACCTGTAGATCAGGGAATTGAGCATTCTGGAGCCGCTTCATTCGCACCGAATCCAATGTATTTTGATCCAAAAAACATTGTAGAATTGGCTATTAATGCAGGATGTAATGCTGTCGCCTCTACATACGATGTATTAGCATCTCAAGCTAGAAAATATGCTCACAAAATTCCATTTGTAGTAAAAATCAACCATAATGAATTGATGACCTACCCTTCTACTTTCAATCAAATCATGTTTGGTTCTGTTGATCGTGCTTGGGAAATGGGAGCTACCGCTATTGGAGCAACCATTTATTTTGGTTCGGATCAATCAGAACGTCAAATTCAAGAAGTGGCTGCAGCTTTTGAAAGAGCGCATGAACTTGGAATGGCTACTATTTTATGGTGCTATCTAAGAAATCCAGGATTCAAAGCTGATGGAACTGATTATCATACTGCCGCAGATTTAACAGGGCAAGCAAATCACATTGGAGTGACCATTGGAGCAGATATTATTAAGCAAAAACTACCTACAAACAATGGCGGGTTTAATGCCATTAACGTAGGGAAAACTCACCCAGAAGTGTATAGCAAAATGACAACAGATCATCCAATTGATTTATGTCGTTACCAATTGGCTAACACCTACATGGGCCTAAGAGGTTTAATTAACTCTGGTGGAGCATCAGGTGGCGCTAGTGATATGGCTGAAGCTGTTGAAACCGCTGTAATTAACAAAAGAGCAGGTGGTTCTGGATTAATTTTAGGTCGTAAGGCTTTCCAAAAACCAATGGATGAGGGTATCCAAATTATCCAGTCTGTACAAGATGTGTATTTATGTGATGATGTAACCATCGCATAATCTTCCTATTGTTTAACTAAATTGAAAACTTATGAGCAGTTGGTTTAAACGAATGAAAAAGGGGATTACTACCCCAACCAAAGAAAAGAAAGAAACTCCTGACGGATTGTGGTTTAAAACTCCATCTGGTCATGTAGTAGAAACTAACGAGTTAAAAGAAAACAACTATGTAGTTCCCGCTGATGATTACCATAAAAGAATTGGTTCAGAAGAATATTTCCACATTCTTTTTGACAAGAATGAGTACAAAGAATTAAACGAGGAATTAGAATCTGGTGACCCTCTAAAATTTACCGATACTAAAACCTATAAAGACAGATACAAAGCGGCTCAAAAGAAAACCGGTTTAAAAGATGCTATTCGAACCGCTCATGGGCAAGTGAATGGTGAAGACTTGGTGGTAGCGGCTATGGATTTTGCATTTATTGGTGGTTCTATGGGATCTGTAGTTGGAGAAAAAATTGCACGTGCAATTGATTATGCTATTGAGCATAAATATCCATTTATGATTATTTCAAAATCAGGTGGAGCCCGTATGATGGAGGCAGCATTTTCTTTAATGCAAATGGCTAAAACATCGGCTAAACTATCTTTGTTGGCCAAGGCAGAATTACCGTACATTTCTTTATTAACCGATCCAACTACAGGAGGAATTACGGCCTCTTACGCCATGTTGGGCGACATTAACATTGCGGAGCCAAACGCATTAATAGGTTTTGCAGGTCCACGTGTTATTAAAGAAACAATAGGTAAAGACTTACCAGAAGGCTTTCAAACCTCTGAGTTTCTGTTAGAAAAGGGCTTTATTGACTTTATTGTAGATCGTAGAGATTTAAAAAATAAGTTGACACAAGTTTTAAAATTATTTAAAAATTAATACCGGTAAATCGTACTACTAATAATACTATATTTGCCGCTCGAATTTTTCGATACATAAAAATCATTAAAAACAATATT
>JBMYWA010000080.1:0-9859 GCA_049606935.1 Salibacteraceae bacterium | reverse complement strand
ACCCAGGACCCTCTCCTTAAAAGGGAGATGCTCTACCAACTGAGCTACCGAACCTTGCTTTTCAAAAGCGTGTGCAAATTTACTTTGTTTTTAGAAAATGACAAGAAAAAAAATAAAAGTTTTTGAAACGAAATTTTAGCCCCTTAAAAACCAGTGAGTTTAGTATTTTTGAATGGATGAAAAACATCTTTTTAGTAGGTTATATGGGGGTGGGTAAAACTACCATTGGTAAAAAAATAGCCAAAGAATTGGGAATGTACTTCATTGATTTAGATAGGTTTATATCGGAAAACGAGAATGCTTCCATACCAGAAATTATGAAAAGTGGAGGTGAAGCCCAATTTAGGTTATTAGAGCAACGTTATTTGTTAGAATTGATATCAAAAAAAAATGTACTGGTTTCTACAGGGGGAGGAACTCCCTGCTTTTTTGATAACATGAAGCAAATAATAAGCGCGGGAACATCAATTTACTTGAAAATGGATGTAAAATCGTTAACTAATAGACTAATTCAAAATACGGAATCAAGACCATTAATTGCTGGAAAAAATAAGGAACAATTAACTCAATTCATTACCAACCATTTAGAAGAAAGAAGGCCTTATTATGAAATGGCACATTTTGAAATTAATGCCTTGAATTTTTCTAAAGAGAAGATTAGCGAAATAAAGAATATGTTAGTCCAAAAAGACAGAATCTGATTTACCAAACTTAACGGTAATGTGTTCTTTTAGTGTAGTAGATAAAGTTAACCCCACATAGTCTGCTCGAATTGGAAATTTTCTATGTTTCCGATCTACCAAACAAACCGTTTGAAGACCCTTTATATTATGGTCAAGCAAAAACTTGGTAGAATACACTAAAGTTTTTCCAGAGTTTAACACATCATCCACTAAGATTACAATTTTATTCTTTAAGGCAGTTGGTTCCACAGAAGACGATAATCCAGAAGCCAAAGGATTCCTTTTATTCAATTTTATGTCATGCAATTCGATTTGCATGTCTGAAATGGTTTCCAGAATGGATACTAGTCTTTGTGCAAGAATAAACCCTTCTTCTTTAATGCCTAAAATTACTATTGATTTCTCCTGAAAATTGTTTTCTAAAATCTCGTGAGCAATTCTAGTAATTTTCTGTCCTATTTGTTGGTGGTTTAAAATAACCGTTTGAATATTTTTCTCTGCCATGACTCAAAAATATTGAAAGGAATAGTAGTTGAACCTATTTTCTAGTAAAATTGATAAAAAGCTCGTTTCCTTTTCGTGGTGAGACTGAGTTATGAGCAGTCTCTATAGTGTTTAAATCAAATTTGGAGGAGAAAAGGGTTAAGTATTCTGATTTATTTCCGCCAAATGGGGGGTGATCTGTATTTAATGGAATATTAAAAAGTAACCCGACTAGCTTTCCTTGTGGTTTTAATAATTCGTGCATTTTAAGCGAGTATGCAGTTCTTAATTCAGGGTTGATGGCACAAAAAAAAGTTTGTTCTATAATAAGGTCATATTTTTTGGTATGCTCAAAAAAGTCTTGTTCAAAAATTTGTTGGGCTGGAAACTGGGGTACTCTTGATTTGAAATTTGAAATGGCTAAGGACGAAATGTCAATAACATTTACGTTTTTAAATCCATTTAAAAATAAGTACTCGGCTTCCCAAGAATTTCCGGCTCCTGGAATTAGAATTTCAAGATCCTTGTTCTTAATTTGATCAAAATAGTTTTTTAATGGAGGAGAAATAATTCCTAAATCCCAACCCGTATTATTTGCATCATATTTTTGATCCCAGAACTCCTTAGTCTTTGTTATCATATGGAATGTGTAATTGCGTTTAATTAGGGTGTAAAACTAGGTAAATTTTGTAGGGTTTTTATTCCAATTTCAGAAAGAATTTCTGGGTAAAATAGTCCATATGAAAATTTATTATACCTAGAAAAAAACACATCTTCTAAATTGGCCTTTTAGTATAGTTAAAAAAGGTGTTTAAAACCCTTTTAGTTTGTAATTTCTTTATTAACAATTGTTTATAAAATGTATTTGTAGAGTGGAATCGTTTATGATGACTGAGTTTATAAGCATTTTTTATGGTGAAATTAATTTTTTATTGAAAAAACTAATTAACAATTCCATGAAGAAACTAAAAAAAGTAATGGTTGAAAACTATCTAAAATTGTGAATATATTTCGCTTGGAAATAAATGGAACGTGAACCTACTTTTCCAATCTGAATTTAGAGGCAGAAAACGCCCAAAATACACGACAAAAATTATTATTTTAAATATTACCTGTAACTGATATGGAGTTAGACATCGACCAAGCTAAAGTTAAAAGTTCTCTCGAGAACAAAGTAGAATTACCAAAATCATATCCTTATGAAGAGGTTTTGGAAGCAAGTACCCAATATTTTGATGGGGATACTTTAGCGGCCAGTGTGTGGGTAAATAAATATGCACTTAAAGATTCAGACGGAAACATTTTTGAAAGAACACCGGATGATATGCATAATAGAATGGCATCTGAAATTGCTAGAGTAGAAGCAAAATATCCAAATGCTTATACTAAAGAAGAAATTTTTGACGCCATTAAAGGCTTCAAATACATTGTTCCGCAAGGTGGTTCTATGTCAGGAATTGGAAATAATTTCCAAGTAGCTTCTCTTTCTAACTGTTTTGTTATTGGGCACAATGGCAAAGGTGATTCTTATGGAGGAATCATGAAGGTAGATCAAGAACAGGTGCAGCTTATGAAACGTAGAGGGGGAGTTGGTCATGACCTTTCTCATATTCGCCCAAAAGGGAGTCCTGTAAAGAATAGTGCGTTAACTTCTACAGGTGTAGTGCCATTTATGGAACGTTACTCTAATTCAACAAGAGAAGTTGCTCAAGATGGTCGTAGAGGAGCTTTAATGTTAAGTATTTCTGTAAAACACCCTGATTCAGAAGATTTTATTGATGCTAAGTTAGATGGCACCAAAGTTACCGGAGCAAACGTTTCTGTAAAGTTGGATGATGAATTTATGAAAGCGGTTAAATCGGGTGGAGATTACGTTCAAAAATTCCCGATAGACTCAGATACTCCTAAGTATACTAAAACTATAAATGCCAAAGCCTTGTGGGACAAAATTGTACACAATGCATGGAAGTCTGCCGAACCAGGTATTCTTTTTTGGGACACCGTAATTAATGAATCCATTCCGGATACATATGCGGATTTAGGTTTTACAACAGTTTCTACCAACCCATGTGGTGAAATTCCGTTGTGCCCTTATGATAGCTGTAGGTTATTAGCAGTGAATTTATATTCTTATGTAAATAATCCATTTACAGATGAGGCTTCTTTTGATTTTCCTAAGTTCAAAAAACACGTAGGAATGGCTCAACGTATTATGGATGATATTGTGGACTTGGAGTTGGAACAAATCGATAAAATCTTAAATAAAATTGATTTAGATCCAGAGGAAGAAGTTATTAAAAGTGTGGAGAGAAATCTTTGGACTAACATCAAGAAAAAAGCCATTGAAGGTCGTAGAACTGGTGTGGGTATTACAGCTGAAGGAGATATGCTTGCCGCTTTAGGTATTCGTTACGGATCGGATGAGTCTATATTCTTTTCAGAAAAAATTCACCGTCATTTAGCGGTAGAGGCTTACCGTTCATCCGTGAACATGGCAAAGGATAGAGGTTCATTCCCAGTTTACGAAGCAAGCAGAGAAAAAGGAAATCCATTTGTAGAACGTTTAAGAAAACAAGATCCTGCTTTAGTACAAGACATGGAAAAATATGGTCGTAGAAATATTGCCTTATTAACTATTGCCCCAACTGGAACCACGAGTATGATGACACAAACATCATCAGGAATTGAGCCCGTGTTTATGGTGGCTTATAAAAGAAGAAAGAAAATTAATCCGAACGATTCCAATACAAGAGTTGATTTTGTGGATGAGGTAGGAGATTCATGGGAAGAATATCAAGTATTCCACCATAATTTTAAAACATGGTTAGATGTAAATGGTTACGATGTAGCCAAAGTACAAACCATGACAGATGAAGAGTTAAAATCTATTATTGAAAAGTCGCCATACCATGGAGCTACAGCTAACGATGTGGATTGGGTCAATAAGGTTAACCTTCAAGGAACTATTCAAAAATGGGTAGATCACTCCATTAGTGTTACGGTTAACGTACCAAACGATTGTTCTGAAGAGTTGGTAAGTGAAATTTACCAAACAGGATGGGAGTCTGGTTGTAAAGGAATTACGGTTTATAGAGATGGTTCTCGTTCAGGTGTATTAGTTTCCAACGATACTAAAGAAGAAGAGACTTCTAATGAGTTTACTGAAACTCAAGCGCCCAAACGTCCAGATATGCTAGAAGCTGAAATTGTTCGTTTTATGAATGATGAAGAAAAGTGGATTGCAGTAATTGGTATTATGGATGGCCGCCCTTATGAGGTGTTTACTGGAAGAGCGGAAGATGCATTCTTTTTACCATCTTATGTAACCAAAGGATGGGTATTGAAATCTAAAGATTCCGAAGATTCTACTCGATATGACTTCAGGTATGAAGACAGAGATGGGTATGGTACTACTATTGAAGGCCTTTCAAGATCTTTTGATAAGGAGTTTTGGAATTATGCCAAATTAATTTCTGGTGTATTACGTCACGGAATGCCATTACCATTTGTGGTGCACATGGTATCAAATCTTCACTTACGTGATAATGCCTTAAATACGTGGAAAAACGGTGTGGTTAGATCGTTAAAGAAATTTATTCAAGATGGTGAAAAACCCGTAGAAAATAAATGTCCGGGTTGTGGAGAGAACACACTAATTTATCAAGAAGGATGTTTAACATGTAAATCATGTGGGCATTCTAAATGTGGATAAACATTAATAAAAAGAATAGTATTAAGACGGTTTCATTTTTGGAACCGTCTTTTTTTTGATTGAATTTTCTAACCTTATTAAACCTTGTTGCTTTTTAATAGTCGTATGTACTATTCTTAAAGATGAACCAATTAAGTTTTGAACAAATGAAAAAACAAATACTACTTTTTTTTACACTTTTCACCTCAATTACCACTATTGCTCAAATTGAGGGTGATAAACTGTTTAAAAATGATCAGATTGTGACCATTGAATTAACGTTTCACCAAACCAGTTTTTTTGATAGTCTGGAGGCCAATTATGTTACTGGAGAATATATGAAAGCCGATTTGGTATTAACTGATTCTACAGGAACGTATAGCTATCCTGAAGTTGGGGTTAGATTAAAAGGCAATTCCACCTATAACCATCCCAATAATAAGAAGGCCTTTAAAATTGATTTTAATGAATACGTAAGTGGGCAAAAACATGATGGGCTTAAGAAGTTGAATTTTAGTAACAACTTTAAAGACCCCTCTATGATGCGTGAAAAGGTGTTTTTCGATGTGTGTAAAGACGCAGGTGTTTTGGCTCCTCGTTCCAATTTTGCAAATGTATATTTCAATGGCAGTTTGTGGGGTTTTTATACCATGGTAGAACAAATTGACGACCAATTTTTAGATTGGGCCATCTTAGATGATGATGGAAATCTATTTAAAGCGGGTGATAATTTTGGAGGAAGTAATACCCCTGCAGACTTGGTATATTATGGTTCTAGTGCAACTGATTATACGGATAGATATGAATTGAAAACCAATGAAGATATAAATGATATGAGTGATCTCATTGACTTTATGGACTTCGTTAATAATTCTTCAAGTACTGAATTTGAGACAGGGTTGCCTCAAAGAATGGAGTTGAATGAGTATTTAAGATCGGTGGCTTTAGATAATATGTTTAGCAATTTTGATAGCTACACAGGATCGGCAAGAAACTATTACATCTACCATAACATGACCACCGATAAATGGGAGTGGGTAAAATGGGATGGAAATGAAGCTTTTGGTAGTTATGCCGCTGGTGGAGGTGGAGGCCCAGGTGGAGGTGGAAATAATGTGTTAACCATTGATCCTGATTACCATGATGCAGATAGACCGTTACTGGAAAACATTTTTGCTTCAGAGTCCCTATACTTTGCGTATTTGTTGCAATACTGTGATATCATGGAGAACTACTTTAATTCTAGTTATATCGATCCAATAATTGATAGACACTACAACTTGATTAAATCTTCGGTGTATGCGGATAACAACAAAATGTACACGGATGCCGACTTTGATAATAATATTACAACCAATGTGAGTTCTGGTTCAGGTCCCGGAGGCGGAACCATTTATGGATTAAAATCTTTTATTTCAAGTAGGGTTAGTTACCTAGAAGGTGCAATAGATTGCGAAGATATCGTTTCTGTAGAGGATATAAATGAAGTGGAGAATTTGGAATTATTCCCAAATCCAGCTTCTGAACAAATAACCTTGAAATGGAATACGGAAACGGATTTAGAAATCAAAATTCTGGACAGTAAAGGGGTTCTGGTTTACCAAAACAATCCAATTTACAGTAATTCTTTAAATATTGATGTAGGTTCTTGGTCTACCGGAATCTACCACCTTATAATTACGGGTTCAAATGGAACCGCAAAAAGTCAAACTTTTTCAATTCTTAGATAATAATTAAAATGGACTTTTATAATCCTCCAAAGCAGGCCACTCTAAGTCTCTTTGGTTGATTATAGGAGTTTTACTATCCCAAATTTTTCCAAAGCTATCATGCTTAATTCCTTGATCATGGCTGGGTTGATGCATGGTAGAGGTAAGGTAGGTCATCATGGTGTTATCTTCTAATGATTCAAATCCATGAGCTAAACCCTTTGCAATGTACACCGCTCTATTGTTATCTCCCGTTAATTCAATACTAGCGTATTTGCCATAAGTGGGTGAGCCTTTTCTAATATCCAGTATAACATCAATTAAACTACCATTAGTACAGTACACTAATTTATCATGATCATGTGGTGGGGTTTGAAAATGCATCCCTCTAATCACTCCTTTGTTGTTTTTAGAGTAAAAGCTTTCTTCAAACTGGGCGTTTAAACCATGCTCTTCAAAACTGCTTTTATGGAACGTTTTTACAAAACCTCCGCGGTTATCTTCCGCATGAAATAAATCTAAAATGTACAAACCTTCAATGGTTGTCTTTCTTACTTTCATTGCTATTTATAGCTTTTCGAAATATTCTTTTACTTGTTGGGTGGTCTTATCTGCTTGAGATTCGCTAGGCGTTTTATACCAATCAATAGTCCATGCAATGGTATCCTTAGCATTTAATTTTGGTTCCCAACCTAAAGTGGTTTTTGCTTTGGTGATATCTAGCTTCAATAAACCAGCTTCATGCAATTGCCCTTCTATTTGTTGCACTTCATAGGTGCCACTTCCCCAAGTTTCAATACTAATTTTCACCAGTTCTTCAACGGTCAATTCGTTTTCTGGTTCTGGGCCAAAATTATAGGCATCTGCAAATTTTACTGGATCTTTGGCCATTTTGGCTCCAAGTAATAAATACCCAAATAACGGGTCTAGTACATGTTGCCATGGTCTAACTGCACCTGGATTTCTAAGAATTAATTTCTCATTTACACCTAATGCACGCGCCAAATCCGGAATAATTCTAGCCTCATTCCAATCTCCACCTCCAATCACATTACCACTTCTTACGGTACTCATGGATTTTTGGTGATCTGCATACTTTTCAGGATTGAAGAACGATAATCTATACGATTGACTTACAATTTCGGCTGCAGCTTTAGAAGCAGAGTAGGGGTCGTATCCTCCTTTAGGATCATCCTCTACATAAGGCTCCATTCGTTCCTTGTTTTCGTAAACTTTGTCGGTGGTAATGTTTACCATTACACATGGTTTCTTAAGCGCCTTAAAACCTTCCATCACATGAATGGTTCCCATTACATTCGAACTCATGGTTCCAACAGGATCCGTATATGAAGGAATAACCAAGGCTTGAGCTGCCATGTGAATGACATAGTCAGGTTGAAAATCTAAAATAGCGTGTTTTACACGTTCTTGGTATCGGATATCTCCAATGATAGATTCACACAAGGAATCTCCATCAATTTGATAATATAAATCTTTATCAGTTTCGGGTTTTAAGGAGAAGCCCATCACTTCGGCTCCCAATTCTTTCAGCATGACTAATAGCCAGCTTCCTTTAAATCCAGTATGGCCAGTTAAAAATACCTTTTTACCCGCGTAAGTTTCTTTTAGCAATTCTAACATTACCAGTTTTTCCATTGTGGTTCATCTTCCCAAAGATCATTCAAATCATGATTATCTCTTAGGGTGTCCATACATTTCCAAAATCCATTGTGTTTGTATGAAACCAATTGCCCCTCTTTTGCTAAGTCTTCTAATGGTTGACGTTCCCACATAATGTCGTCAGCGTCATCATGTAAGTAATTAAACACTTCTGGTTTCATGATAAAGAAACCACCATTAATCCAAGCTCCGTCTTCTTTTGGTTTTTCTACGAATTTTTGAACTACATTTTTTTCATCTAGTTCAATCACTCCAAAACGACTACCTGGCTGCACAATTGCCATGGTACAAATTTTTCCATGCGAACGGTGAAACTTTAATTCCTCGTCCATATTGATATCACAAACCCCATCACCATAGGTAAGCATGAACTCTTCATCACCAATATAGGGTTGCACTTGTTTTAAACGGCCAGCGGTCATGGTTTCTAATCCAGTATCTACAAGAGTTACGGTAAAAGATTCGGCTTTATTTTTATGTACCTTAACCTGGTTGGTTTCTAAGTCAACTGTAACGTCAGCGTTGTGGTAATAATAATTTAAGAAATACTCTTTAATCATGTACCCTTTGTATCCCAAGCACACAATAAATTCTTTGTGACCATAAGACTCATACATTTTCATGATATGCCATAAAATGGGTTTGCCACCAATTTCAATCATTGGTTTTGGTCTTAAATGAGATTCTTCTGAGATTCTGGTGCCTTTACCACCTGCAAAAAGTACTACTTTCATTCTTTGTCTTTATCCTAAAATATAGGCGTTGTTTCGCAAATATAGGTATTGAATACCTAAGTTATCAAGTGTTTGTTGGGTTAAGATGTTATGATTTATGAAATACTTAAAAGCGACTAGTTTTTAATGAACTTATGCCATTCCACTTCTCCGTTTAATTCTGTTTTTAATAAATAAACTCCTTTAGTTAAAGAAGAGATATTTATTTGTGAGGTACCTACTGGATGGTTTTGCATGACCTTACCTGCTAAATCACAAATTGTAATTCTAGTTTGGGAAGAGGAAAATTCAACGTTTAGTATTTCGTTTGCAGGGTTTGGGTAAATGTTCGATACGATTTGGGTTAAGGATTTAACCGATAGCGTTGGATCATCTAGGTACACGGTAGATGATATCACTCCCAGTTGTTCGGTTACAGTAAGTACTGGAAATCCTTTGTTTGGCGCGTACCATTCGTAAATGATTTCTGTAGAAGGAATTCGTAACCCAAAGGAGAGTAAATTTAAATAAATGGTATCTGAACCCACAGTAGTTGTTTTTACTCTTAAAGTTTGGAATGTGCCACCAGGGGTAATAAGAGTTCCCCAACCATCTACAACGTAGTTTAAAGTTCCTTCTTGGCCAATAACTCCAACCGCTGGAATGGTAATTTCATAACTATAATCATCAGAGTTTTGGTCTCCATAGTTTAATGGTAGATTTAATTTTGTTTTGATATCCGTATATTTAGTGGGTAAAGGAATACCCGAAACGGTTGTGCCAATCCCGATTTCAGACCATTTGGAATTTTCTGTTTTTGAAAAAAGAAAATTATTTGACATGGATACAAATCCCCCCAAATCAATATCTTCAATCATGAGCGCCTCTGTAGCCACGTAG
>JBMYWA010000079.1:0-10014 GCA_049606935.1 Salibacteraceae bacterium | reverse complement strand
TGCATTAGCTGGCCAGTTGGTAATTTCAATATTTACATTATCCTGTACTGGATTTGGGTAAATGTTGACGTTGTTTGTTAAGGAAACTTGAGCAATACTTACATTATTTATCAAGAAACAATCTGAAGTATCTGTAAACCCATTTTGAGTAACAATTACCGCATAACTCCCATTTTGAGTTGGTATAAATACCGAATCTGTAGCCCCTGGAATAATATCATAATTAGGACATTCCACCCATTGAAAACTTCCTGAATCAGCAACAACTGATAATCTCGGACCATCGGCATCAATTCCAATTTCTACCAATTCTATATGTAAAGCCAAAGAAATAATGCTATCGCATCCAGCAGCATTAGGAATTACATACGTAGCAAAATAATTACTGGCATCATAATAATTTCCATCAATCCAAGTATATTCGTTTACTGCTACTATAGAATCAATATAAAAGGTGCTTTGATTTATGGTTAAATCAAGAAAAACCACGCTATCACACCCTAGCATATTTTGCACGGTATCGGATATGTTTTGGATACTTGAATAATAGGTCACCCCATTAATCCAAGTTAAACTATCGCAACTCACAATACTATCGGTACTTATAGATGAATTTAGAATAGTTAAATCTAAATACACCGTACTATCACATCCGGAGCTTGTTTGGAATAAAACGGAATCATTATTATTACTTGCATTATACGTTTGGCCATTAATCCAAGTATAGGTATCGCAAGCAACCACAGAATCAACCACTGTAACAGATGAATTTATAACCAGGTTTAAATTTAATATACTATCACATCCATTCTGATTTATTAAAGTATCGGTAGGTAAGTTTGTACTGGAAGTATAGGTAACACCGTTCCACATAAATGAATCGCAAGCGCTAGCATTAATAATTGTAGGGTTAGATCCGACAAAAGATAAATTTAAATATACTACCGAATCACAACCACCAGAGTTTCCACTTCTAATAATATAAGAAGCCGAAGTGTTATTTGATGTATAGGTTTGTCCGTTAATCCAAGTATACGAATTACTACAAGTAATAATGCTGTCTGTATAATATGTTGTAGAACAATTTACTGGTGAAAACACCGACAGGTATTTTCTAAAATGACCTCCAATATTATTAAATTCACCAGCAACAATAATATTATCTTCATACAGATTAATATCTCTCACTCTATCATCTGGAGACGGATTCCAATTATTTGGCTTTTCATCAGAAATAGGAATAGAAGCTACTCTTCTACGAGATGTACTACCAATAGAATTGAATTGACCTGTAACATGGAGTACCGAATCCGCATAGGTCATTTCACCACAAGACACATCTGGATTAGGGTTCCATGAAAGAGCATTACCTGTCGATGCATCCAATGATGCTAATTTGTTTCTTTGTACACCTCCAATATTAGTAAATGTTCCACTTGCAAAAACTTGATTACCCACACATACAATTTCACTTACCGTATTATCTGCATTTGGATTAAATGTAGTTGCTGCCCCGGAATTTAGCGAAACTGCACCAATATAATTTCTGGTTGCCGAACCAATGGAAGTAAAAGTTCCTCCAACATACACTGTTGTACCTGTAACATCCATAGAATAAACACCTTGATTAAGGTTAGGATCCCAAATATCAGGAATTCCAGTAGTTGTATCAATTGCAGCTAGTCGGTTTCTATTTAGCCCTCCTATTTGAGTAAAATGACCGCCAACAATAAGTTTTGAACCTACCACTTTCATTTTTGACACCGGATAATTAGGGTTAGGAGCCCAGGCTTTGGGAGCTCCGGTTAAGGCATTTATTGCGGCAATTTTTGAAATATTTTGACCACCCACGGAATCAAAATTACCCGCAATGTAAACGGTATTTCCTGACAACTCAATGTCAAACACGTACCCATATGTATTAAGACCCGGATCCCAAGAAGTTGGAATACCCGTATTTGCGTCTATAGCGCAAACACCGTTTCGTGTAATTTGACCTATAGTGCTAAAAAAACCACCAACAAATACCTGAGATCCTTGAACTTGAATATTAATAATATTTCCGTCAGGTTCAGGCCCCCAAGAATTAACAATTCCGGTATTTACATTTATTGCTCCTAATCCACTTCTGGTATGCGTTCCAATGGCTCCAAAACTACCACATAGGTATACTAACGAATCTTGCAAACACATTTTTTTCACATAACCAGAGGTAATTGAGGGCCCCCAGGTGCTGGCGGTAGCTGTATTTAGGTCAATTTTAGCAATAGACGATTTTGATTGACCACCAATAGAGGTAAAACTACCTACAACCAATAAATCATTTCCTACAATATCCATATCAAAAACACCCCCATTGGAATAACATACCCAAGAATTTAATGCACCTGTACTTTTACTTACCGCAGCCAATCGGTACCTATTAACTCCACCTACAGAGGTGAATGAACCTCCAAGATAAACGGTATCCCCTTTAATTTTGAAACAATTCACTTGGTTATTTACATCAGGATTCCAAGAAGTAGCCATACCCGTATTTAAATCAATAGCGCCTACATTATTTCTATTATCCACCCCAATACTATCAAAATAGCCACTCACATAAAGCTGGTTTGAATCTGCTTTAAGTTCGTTGACAAATCCATTTATTCGAGGATTCCAAGGGGTTATTGTGGAAGTATTTAAATCTATGGCGGCTAAACGTTGTCTTTTAATTCCGCCTAGATATCCTATACCTCCTAAATAGGTTTTCTGACCACTAAATGCCATTGACAAAACGGAAAGTTCATCTGTAACCGGATGCCATGAAATCAGCGTATCATTTATGGTATTAAATGCCGCAAAATTCTTTACTTTTTGCGTACCTATGGAGGTAAAGTAACCTCCTACTAATAAACTATCCCCTTTCACTATTAAATCACTCGCTACACCTCCGGGGTTCAAACTAGGATCCCAAGAACCAACAGCCCCTGTGGTTTTATTAATAACCCCTAGTCCATTCCTAGAAACGCCTCCAATAGTTGTAAAATTACCCGCTACATAAACTTTATTTCCTGATAATACCATGGATTTAACTCCACTACTTAATACAGGACTCCAACCAGTAATAGCTTTAGTACTTAGTTTAATGGAGGCTATATTATCTCTATTAATTCCACCAATTTGAGAAAAAGTACCAGCCATAAATAGTGTATCCCCCGAAATTTCTAATTCTTCAATGGTTTGGTAATAAGTTGTCATGTTTAAATCCCACGAAGTGGCAACACCGGTAGACAAGCTGATTTCGGCAAAATGCCTTTTTGTTACTCCTCCTATAGAATAAAAACTTCCACCTACTAGTAAATTATTTCCATGTTTCACCATGGCGTATATATTTCCTAAAACATTCGGGTTCCATGGCAGTAGAGCGCCCGTTGTAAAGTCAATTGCGGCTAACCTAGAACGAAGTTCACCGTTTACATTAACAAACCCGCCACCAATGTATAAAGTGTTTCCATCTAATAACATGGTATGGGCCCAACCTCCAATTTCTGGGTTCCAAGAAGTAACGGTACCTGAACTATCAATATGAGCAATATTGGTTCTCAAATGAGAACCTACTTTAGTAAACCTACCAGAAATTATCCATCCACCGTTCCCGTCAGAAATGGTAGTATAAACATCTCCGTTAGGTTCCGGGAAATTAAAATTTGGTTGGGTTTGCGATGTAGCATATTCGCTACCGTTGGCTACCATTCTTCCACATGACTCAAAACCACCCGCAAGCAACAACGTGTTATTATGCGTTTCTAAAGCCACCACATTACCAGGAAAGGCCATATTGTGAAATGAGTTTAACAATTGACCATTTGAATCAAGATGGGCTAATCCAATACGCGGATGATTACCCACTTTGGTAAAGCTACCACCTACAAACCAACCCCCATTATTATCTGGAATAACAGAACTCACCATCCCATTAAAATTGTCTGTATTTAAATCAACTTGGCCTGTGGTACTTACTTGAGCTCCATATGGTTTATAAGGTGACATTTTATTAAATGGACCACCAATATATACTAAATCATTAGCCGTATCAGGTACTACGGTGTATACATCAGAATTAGGCTGCCACCATTTTTCGTCCAGCTTATATTCTTGTGCTGTTGCAAAATAGGAAAATAGGATTAGGGCAATTGTTAAGATTTGGAATTTCATGTTTATACTTTTTGAGCCAATCAATTGAGTTGAAAAAAATTGTAGCGCAATTATAGCTATTTTTTGTAGAAAACTATAGCCATAAACGCCACATAACCCAACTGGTTATTCACATAGCTTGTGTACTTTGTATTTTCCGTTTTAAGAAGCTTTAGCAAAATTGGTTAATGTGAATGTTCTGCTTCCTCTTTTTTGAGCTCTGCCATTAGGTAATATGCTCCTTTAGAAGCAAACTTTTGATCCTTTTTGAATGGTTCTAATGCAATTATTTCTGTCCAACCATTATCTGTAATTCCAACTCGTACTTTCACCGGATAGAAATCCCACATGAGCTCTTCTCCTACTTTCATTTTAGTAGCAGTAAATACATAAAATTGATTCCCCTCTTTTACCACCCCACTTTCAGGTAAGGCTAAAGTTTTATTATTTTCTACTAAAATTCTACCTTGAATGTACATTCCAGGTAAAAGAACACCTTTTTTATTTTCAATCTCTGCATGTAAATGTACTGCTTTTGGATCTTCTTCAAAGTTCTTTCCTACCGAATATATTTCGGCAGAAATTTCCTGATCTTCGTTTCCTTCAACCGTAAATAAAATGGACTGCCCTTCTTTTACTTTAGCGATGTCTTTTTCATACACCATAAAATCTGCGTGAACATGGTCAATATTTACAATATCAAACAATTCCTTTTGAGGATCAACGTACTGCCCCATCTTTACTTCTACCTTTCGCACAAATCCATTAATTGGACTTTTTATTTGAACATGCTCTGTAATATTTCCGCCTAGAATTTTAGTACTGGAAAGGTGCAGTAAACGTAATTGGGCTTCTAAACCCAAAACTTCTCCGTTTACAGATTGAAATTCGGATTTTATTTTTTGATATTCTTTACCCGAACCCACCTTTTCTTTATATAATTTCTCTTGACGTTGGTAATCGCTTTTTAAATACTCTCTATTGTTCCATTTGGTAACATAGGCTGTTTGAAGTTTTATGAGATCAGGATGGCTAATAGTAGCTAATACTTGCCCTTTATTAACTGCATCTCCTTCTATTACTTTGATAGATGTGATGTTTCCTCCGATAACGGAACTCACCAACGCTTCATTATTTGGAGGAACTTCTAATTTTCCGTTAGATTCAACGTAACCGGAAATAGTTTTTAATTCAAGTTTTCCTACTTCCATCCCCATGGTAGCAAATTGACTTTTACTAAATCGCACACGCTCTTTCCCTTCTTCGTATTCGTGTGAATGCTCGTGATCTTGATCATGCACATGCTTGTTTGAATTATTATTACATCCAGTACCTAAAAGCACTAACAAACCTAGGACTGATAATATTATTTTATTGATGTTCATTTTCAAATTTTTATTGAATTCCTATTAGAAATTCTAATTTTATTACTGCCTTATTATAGGCATTCAATGTCTTTAAATAATCTAGTTTAAAGCCTAAACCTTGTGTTGTACCTTGAAAGTATTCTACGTACCCAATAGCCCCATTTACATAGCTTTTTTGCGCACTTTCTATTATTAAATCTGCTTGATTTAAGGCTGTGTTTTGATAAAACTTCAAACTATTTCCATACTTTATTACCTCTTGTAATTGCTGTTGATACTCTCCCACTAACACGTTTTGGTAGTAACTAGATCGGGTTTCCGTCATTTGCCATTTTATATCTTTGGCTTGCACATTTGCTTTGTGCGAACTGTAAAAAATAGGAATAGCTATGCCCGCTTGAAAACCCTGAAAACGATTAGAACCAGAGGCAAAGTCACCATTTTCTAAAGTCATACCTGTCATGGATTGGTTAAAATATCCAATAGAAATATCGGGTAAAGTTTTGGCTACCTCCACCTCTTTTTCGGCTTTGGCAATTTCAATTTGCTGAACCGTATATAACCACAAAGGGTTCCTTTCTAATTGAGCCAAATCATTTACTAGCGCAACTTTTCGTTCTTGAAGTTCAACTGGCGCAAAGTGCAATCCACTAGTATCATTAATCAACACGCGTAATTGGCGTTCCTGAATTAGGATGTCTGATTCTAATACATTTAAATCATTTTGTATTTCAAGTGATTTAGATTCGGCTGTTACCTTTTCTAGAAAAGTTGTTTCTTCTAATTCATACCGTACACTGGCTGCTCTAGCAAATTTCTTATACAGAGAGTTCTGATACTTTAGAATTTTTTTCTTCTCTAACAGGTAGCTTAATTCATACCAACTGGTTTTTATTTTTAGGATAAGATCATTTTGAGTAATCGCCAATTTGGCTTGACTATTTTTAGTTTTTAACTCAGCCAATTGCTTTTGTTTTGTATATACCGTTGGAAACGTAATATTCTGGTTAATCTCAAAAACCAAATCATTATGGTAACTATTGTATTGCCCATACTGAAACGCAAAATCTGTTTTGCCAATATTAATGGCTGATTTTTTACCCAATTCTTCTAAATCTACAACTCTTCCTGCATTAACAACATCTCCGTTGTTTTGTAAACCAAGAGCAAGTACCTCATTTAGGTTAGTCATTGTTTTTTGAGCATTAGCATTAAGTCCTATAAAACCCAACAATACCCCCAAAACAATAGTCTTATTTACAATAACCTTCCTTTTCTCCATCCATTGGTATAAAATTGGCAAAATGAACAATGTCAAAAAAGTAGCGGTAATCATTCCTCCAATAACCACGGTTGCTAGTGGCTGTTGAATTTCTGCCCCAGCTGAGGTAGAAATAGCCATGGGTAAGAACCCAAAAACATCGGTTAAAGCTGTTAACATTATTGGTCGAATTCTTCGTTTAGCTCCTATTTTAATTCGATCCAATAATGGTAAGTCTTCCTGTTGTTTTATATCGTTCCATCCACTAATTAATACCAAGCCATTCAATACAGCCACGCCAAACAACACAATAAATCCAACACCAGCCGAAATACTAAAGGGCATATCACGAATCCATAAACTAAATATCCCTCCCATTGCTGCAAGCGGAATAGCCATAAAAATCATAGCCGTTTGTTTTAGTGATTTTAAAGCAAAAAATATCAATACAAAAATTAATCCGAGTGCAATAGGCACTACCAGTTTTAATCGTTTAGTAGCGCGTTGTAAATTTTCAAAAGCACCACCATATCTAATGTAATATCCTGGAGGTAATTGGAATTGGTTTTCCAATTTGTCTTGAATTTCTTCAACCACCGTCTTAATATCTCGGCCTCTTACATTTACGCCTACATAAGTTCGTCTATTGGTATTGTCTCTACTAATTTGCATTGGACCTGGAACGTAGCTAATCTCGGCTATTTCTTTTATAGGAATTTGACTACCATTGGGTAACGAAACAAATAAATTACGTACATCCGCTATACTTGTTCGTTGCTTGCTTTCTAAACGAACCACTAAATCAAAACGTTTCTCACCTTCAAATATCACCCCTGCCTTGCTTCCTGCAAAAGCAGTTTGAATGAGCGTATTCACATCCGAAATATGCAACCCGTATTGGGCAAGTTTTCTTCTATTATACACTAATGTAATTTGTGGTAAACCTGAGGTGGCTTCCACCTTCATATCAGCAACACCATCTACTGAAGCTATAATTTCACCCATTTCTTCTGCTTTTACTGCCAAAACTTCTAAATCTTCCCCAAAAAGCTTTACGGCCACATCTTCACGTACTCCAGTAATGAGCTCGTTAAAACGCATCTCAATGGGTTGAGTAAATTCAAAGTTCACTCCGGGAACTAAGCTTACCTGAGTTTTGAGTTCATCTACCAGTTTTTCTTTTGTCATTCCGGCTCGCCATTCACTCTTTGGTTTTAAAATGGCAAAACAATCGGCAATATCCATAGGCATTGGGTCTGTGGGTACCTCTGCAACACCAATTCTACAAATCACTAGTTCTACCTCAGGAATATTGGCTTTAACCAACTTTTCTATTTGGGTGGTAATTTTTACCGTTTCTGTTAAAGAACTTCCCGGTTTTAAAATGGCATGAAAAGCAATATCCCCTTCGTCTAATTTAGGGATAAATTCTCCACCTAATTGGGTAAATAAATAGCCAGAGCCAAGGAGTAAAAACAATGCTCCGGTTACCACATATTTGGCTTGATTTAAGGCGAATTGTAAAATTTTCTCATATTCTAATTCTACTCGTTGTACCAGCTTATTACCAAATGATACTTTGGATTTAAGATTCACTTTTAAAAACCAAGCCGACATCATAGGAACGTAAGTTAAACACAAAACTATTACGCCCATCATGGCAAACATAAACGTGAGTGCCATTGGTTTAAACATTTTTCCTTCTATTCCTTGCAACGCTAAAATGGGAATAAAAACAATTAAAATAATCAACTGGCCAAAAAAGGCTGAATGCATCATTTTGGTACTAGACTCAATAGCAACTTCATCTTTTTCATCCTGATTCATTTCTGGTTTTAAGCGTAATTTTTGCACTAGTAAAAACACAGTTCCTTCCACAATAATTACCGCCCCATCAATGATGATTCCGAAATCAATAGCGCCTAAACTCATTAAATTAGCCCATACTCCAAAGTAATTCATCAAAATAAAAGCAAACAGTAAACTTAACGGTATGGTTGAAGCTACAATAAGTCCCCCACGCCAATTACCTAATAGTAAAACCAAAATAAAAATGACAATTAACGCCCCTTCTACCAAGTTGGTACTTACTGTACTAATAGTACTGGATATTAGCTTACTTCGCTCTAAAAAAGGTTTAATTGTAACTCCCTCTGGTAGTGATTTTTGTATCTGCGTCATTCGCTCTTTCACCGCATTAATGACTTGGTTTGAGTTTGCCCCTTTGAGCATCAAAATCATACCTCCAACCGCTTCGCCTTTACCATCTTTGGTCAGAGTCCCATATTTCACAGCTTTGCCAAATTGAACAGTGGCTACATCCTTAATTGTTAACGGAATACCATCCGTATTCTTAATAACAATACGTTCTAGATCATCTAAGCTGCGAGCTAAACCTTCCCCACGTATGTAATTGGCTTTATGATTTTTTTCTATATATGCCCCTCCGGTATTCTGGTTATTAGATTCCAGCGCTTCAAACACCTGAGTCATTGTAATTCCGTGAGCTTTAAGTTTAGAAGGATCAATAGCCACTTCGTATTGTTTAATATCACCACCAAAAGCATTGACCTCAACTACACCGGGCACCATTGCCATTTGCCTACGAATAATCCAGTCTTGAATGGTTCGTAAATCCGAAGAAGTGTATTTATTTTTCAAAGAGTCATTGACCTCTATGGAGTACTGATATACTTCACCTAATCCGGTAGAAATTGGCCCAATATAGGGAACTCCAAATCCAACAGGTATATTTTCAGATACTTCGGTTAACTTTTCAGAAACTAATTGACGTGGCAAATAAGTTCCCATATCATCATCAAACACAATGGTTACCAAGGACAAACCAAAACGAGATACGGATCTTATTTCTAAAATTCCCGGCAAATTAGCCATCCCTATCTCTATGGGATAAGTAACAAATTGCTCTATATCCTCCGTTCCTAAATTGGGAGATTGGGTAATAATTTGTACCTGATTGTTAGTGATGTCAGGAACCGCATCAATTGGGACTTTAGTTATACTCCAGAAGCCAGCAACAATGATGGCTAAAGTGAATAACCCAATAACTAACTTATTTTTAACCGAATAAGTGATGATTTGAGTAATCATTTTAGAAAAATTAATTCAACAAAATTTTAGGGAACTATTCGTTCATGGACATAGCTATCCAATGCATTGTTGAATTATGCTTGGGGAGGTTGAAAAATA
>JBMYWA010000078.1:0-10028 GCA_049606935.1 Salibacteraceae bacterium | reverse complement strand
GCAGCGAAAATGTCTGGCTCTTTTTCAGCCGATAAATCGATACATTTAGCGTAACATCCACCTTCAAAATTGAATACAGTATTGTCGGCAGACCAGCCGTGCTCATCATCACCAATTAGCTTACGCTTTGGATCTGCTGATAAGGTGGTTTTACCAGTACCTGAAAGGCCAAAGAAAATTGCCGTATCACCATCTTCACCTACATTAGCTGAACAGTGCATAGATAAGGTGTCTTTTTGGTGAGGTAAAATGAAGTTCAATGCAGAGAAAATTCCTTTTTTGATTTCCCCTGTATAACCCGTACCACCAACGATAGCAATTTTTCTAGTAAAGTTTAAAATCGCAAAGTTTTTTTGACGGGTCCCGTGAATTGCTGGATCTGCCTCAAAACCTGGAGCATCAATTACATTCCATTCTGGATCAAAAGAAAGAATTTCTTCTTCAGATGGTCGTAAGAACATATTTGAAGCAAACATGTTTAACCAAGGTAATTCAGTAGTAACACGTAAATTCATTCTAAACTTTGGATCTGCGCAAGCATATGCATCTCTAGTCCAGACTTCTTTACCTGAAAGGTATTCTACAACATCATTATATAATTTGTCGAAAGCCTCTGAGCTAAAAGGGATATTTATATCTCCCCACCATACTGCATCTTCAGTAATGGCATCCTTTACAATAAAACGGTCTTTGGGTGAACGTCCGGTAAATTTTCCTGTGCGTACATTAATAGCGCCTGTGCTATTTTCTGTAGCCATGTTAAGTTCGATGGATTTCTTTGCTAAATCAGCAGGAGAAATGTTCCAGTTTACTGTCGCATTTTTGATTCCCAAATCTTCTAAAGAAGCGTTTGGGTTTTTAGTACCATTTTGCGTCATTTTTTGTGTTTTAAGTTTCTAATATTTAGATAAAAATAAAGCGACAAACTTGGTGTTTTTTTTGGACATATAACATGACAATTGAAGGGTTTTTTAACAGGGTTACAAACATTAATTTTCTTTTTGTAAAGCTCCTATGGTGATTGAAATCCAGCCTGTTATGAGAATTATGCCCCCAATGGGAGTAATTGGACCTAATATGAATTTTAATCCAATACCTGTAATAGAACTGGTTGATAATAAATATATTGAACCAGAAAAAAGAATGGTTCCAACCATAATAGCTCTCCAAGCAAAATGAAACCATTTTGAACTTAAATGGTTTTGAATCCCTACCAAAACAATTAATAGAATAGCGTGATAAATTTGATATCTACTAGCGGTGTTGAAACTATTTATTGATTCTGGTGATAAAAGTGGTTTCAAAGCGTGTGCACCTAGAGCTCCCATTGCCACTGCTATTACTCCTAAAATTCCAGCTATAATTATTATTGTTTTATTGGTCATTTTTTTCTTGCAAAGGTAATTATTGCGCTAGGAATTGATTGGCGGAATGAAGCCTTAAATATGCCTGTATTATTAACAGTTATCAATGTTTTTAACAATGTATTTAATTGTTGGGTATAGTTGTTATTTTTGGCCATTAAACAGAAAATTCATTGGGTTTGAATGAACCTTTTTAAATAGTTAAATATGAAATTATTAGTTGGAAAGACCGCTTTAATTACCGGAGCAACTCGAGGTATTGGAAAAGCAATTGCTGAAACCTTTGCAAGTAATGGGGCTAATGTGGCCTTTACTTTTGCTTCAAGCGAAGAAAAAGCTAAGGCAATAGAAAGTGATTTAATTGAAATGGGTGTAAAAGCAAAGGCATATAAAAGTAATGCTGCCGATATGGATGCCGCTCAAGAATTGGTGAAAGAGGTTTTAAAAGAATTTGGAACTATTGATATACTTGTAAACAATGCCGGAATTACCAAAGACGGTTTATTGATGAGAATGAGCGAGCAAGACTGGGATGGTGTTATGGATACGAATTTAAAGTCGGTTTTTAATATGACTAAATCTGTAATGCGTACAATGATGAAAGCCAGAAGCGGATCTATCATTAATATGAGTTCGGTAGTAGGCGTTAAAGGAAATGCAGGACAAGCGAATTATTCTGCTTCAAAAGCAGGTATTCTTGGGTTTACTAAATCAGTGGCCTTGGAGTTGGGTTCTAGAAACATTCGTTGCAATGCCATTGCACCAGGTTTTATTGAAACGGAAATGACAGGAGCTTTAGATCCTGAAGTAGTTCAAGGGTGGAGAGATGCTATTCCTTTGAAAAGAGGTGGTACTCCAGAAGATGTGGCTAACTTAACTTTATTCTTAGCTTCTGATATGTCAAGCTATATTAGTGGGCAAACCATTAATGTAGATGGTGCAATGCTAACATAGTATTTGGACAAAATTAAATGGAAATAACTTCAGAGTATAGCTCTTGGTTTATAATATTGTGTGCAGCTCTAGCAGGGCTGTACACTTTTATTCTATATCGTAAAAATTCACAGCTTAATGAGTTGCCTTCTTGGGTGGTATATTTACTATCCGGATTACGTTTTTTTACCGTTTTTTTTATTTCCATATTATTAATTAACCCATTAATTCAAAAATGGATAGTTCAAACAGAGGAACCCGTTGTTATTGTTGCTCAAGATATTTCAGAGTCCATTTTAAACAATGGTGACTCTGTATTTTATAAGCGTACTTATCCCCAAAAGTGGAATGATTTAGTAGCCGGCATTTCCAAGAATTATAAAGTGGTTTCCATGCCCTTTGGTTCGGAAGTATTGCCCCCAAATTCGGCTATTGAATTTACCCAAAAAAGAACAAATTACTCTCAGTTATTTGATGAAATTGATGCGAAATATGCTGGTGATAATATAGCAGCGGTTGTAATTGCCTCTGATGGATTGTATAATGTTGGCGCAAACCCTAAGTATTACAATTTTAAACAGGTATATCCTATTTATACTATTGGCTTAGGTGATTCAACTCAAAAAAGTGATATAGCCATTGTAGAAACCCTAAGTAACGATATTGTGTACTTAGAGAATGATTTTTTGGTTAGGGTAGGAGTTAAAGCCCAACTATTAAATTCCAAACAAGCGGAATTAGTGGTTAAGAATAACGGAAAGGTTGTTGAAAAACGAAAACTAAAAATTGAAAGCAATAATCAATACTTTACGGAGGAGTTTGTTTTTAATGCCAATGAGGTAGGAACTCAGCGTTATACATTTTCGGTTACAGAATTTAAAAATGAATTAAATATAGTTAATAACACGGGTTTTATTTTAATTGATGTTATTGATAACCAAGATAGGGTTCTAATTCTTGCAGATGCACCGCACCCAGATATTTCTACTATCAGAAGATCACTTGCCACCAAAGATAACATTCAGGTGGAGGTTGCTTTGGTGACAAATATGGACAAGGTTTATGAAGCCTACAGTTTAATTATTGCACACGGGTTTGGTAGCAATGCGCATATGAATATATGGGAAAAATTATGGCAATCAAAGGTGCCGCTTTTTGCGGTGGTTAAAGGAGATGGAAATTTAAATGCGGTGAATGAGCTAGGAATTGGCTTTCATTTAAATGGGGGCAAAGGGAAGCCAAACAATGTAACCGGTATGGTAAATACCAATTTTAGTGGATTTAAAAATACCGAAGAAGTCATAAAATTCATAGAAGATTGCCCGCCTGTGATTAGTCCTTTTGGTCAAATTGAGGGATATCAAGAAACTCAAGTTTTACTAATGCAAAAACTGGGTAGTATTGTTACCGAATATCCTTTATGTTATTTTGGAAATAGAGATGGAATTAAAACAGGGTGGTTTTATGGAGAAGGACTTTGGAAATGGAGAATGTTTGACTACCAACAAAACGAGAGTTTCAATAATTTTGATGAGTTTACAGGTAAAATTGCCCAGTACCTTTCAGTAAAAGAAGATAAAAGTAGGTTTAGAGTTTCTTCCAAAAGACGATTTAATGAAACCGAAAATGTACGAGTTATTGCAGAACTCTATAATCCATCTTATGAATTAATAAATGAAGATGAGGTAAAGTTGCGGGTAACAAATCAAAATAACGAAGATTTTAATTTTGTATTTAACCCTATTGGAAACACCTATGCTATTGATTTGGGAAGGTTAAAAGCGGGGGTATACAATTATGTGGGAACCACAGTTTCTAAAGGAGAAAAATTCACAAAAACCGGTACAATTGTGGTTAACCCAATAAATGTAGAATGGGAAAAAATGTCGGCTGATTTTAGCGTTTTAGAATCACTATCGAAGTTTACCAAGGGGAAGTTTTACAACGTAAATGAAATGGATAATTTGCGGAGTGAATTTAATGACAAAGATAAATTCCCTGCTGTGACCTATAGCAGTGAGGTAAAACAACTCCTACTTCATGAGAAGTGGATATTCTTCTTAATTCTAACTTTAATTTCGGTAGAATGGTTTACCAGAAAATTTAAAGGACGGTATTAATTAATAATTACCCGTACTTTCTCTAAGTCTCCAACTTTTACAAAATATACTCCTGAAATTAATTCAGTTTGAATTTCCAAGTAGGAATGGTTTGTTTCCCATTCTGTAGTATAAACAACTTTACCTAAAACATTATAAATAACTACCAACTGGTTGTTTACAGGAAGAGTGTTAATCCTAAGAGAAAAAATACCATTTGAAGGATTAGGGTAAACTGTTAATTCATTATTAGATGCTATTTCATTTATTGCAACTGTCCATAAATCAATACTTTCATTACTCAAGCACCCATATTTTTCGGTGACAGTTACCACGTATTGCCCTGCTGAAAGATTAGTAATACTGGAGGTGGTTTCTCCATTATTCCATATATAAGAATAAGGATTAGTACCTCCTTGAGGAAAGATGGCAATTGAGCCGTCTGAACTTGTTGAATTTGATGCTGGAGTGCGGTCATAGGTAATATCTATTACACCTGGTTGTACACTTTTTAAAGCGGTAAACATGTTTAATCTGCCACTGGTGGCATTTTTATCCGATAAATTGGAGTCCACATCTACAGATTCTAAAAGTTTTTGACGCATAACTAAAGCCAAGCTATCGGGTTTCTGTAAAGCGGCCTCTACATCAAAACCACACATAGCCGAGTACATGGCTCCAACAACCCCCGCTACGTGAGGAGTTGCCATAGAAGTTCCTGTTTTAAAACCATATCCATGATTAGGCATGGTAGATCTGATATCTGTTCCTGGCGCGGCTAAATCAATTTGAGTTTCTCCATACCCTCCAATTACATTGCCATTTTGGTTAATATTGGATACCGAAATCATAAAGTTACTAGGGCAGGTGGTTGGTATATCTCCAGTAACATCTACATTCAAACCAGAGTTGCTGGTGGCGCCCATATTTAGTATTCCAGCGTTACCCAAGGTGTCATAAAAAGCACACCAAATAGGATAGTCTGCGGGGTCTCCATAATCAATACCAAAAGAGGAATTTGTGGCGACAATAAAAGCTCCAGAATCACCATTAGTCTCATTATACTTACTACGTAGTTCAAGTGCGTAACCATAACCTTCTATTACCACAGATTCTTGGCTAGAAGAAGCATTAATAGGAACAACCTTTCCTCCCCACATAATACCGGCTACACCTTCAGAGTTATTGGTGTTTGCTCCAATAGTTCCGGCAATATGAGTTCCATGATCATCGTTTCCTATTACTCCCGATGAGGTATAAGCACTCCATCCATCGTAATCATCCACGTAACCATTATTATCATCATCAATTCCATTGGAAGGAATTTCGTGTTTGTTTTTATACAGATTTAAATCTATATGGTTTAAATCCATACCACCATCTACCACAGCAACCACAATTGTGTCACCAGTTAGGGTAACTCCATCTGTTGAAATATCCCATGCTTCAGGCGCAAAAATTCTGGCTTTCGCATTGCTTCCTACCGACCATTGAACTGGGTACTCTAAATCATTTGGAAGGGTAGCCCTTGATTTTATGTTATTGTGGTTGGGTTGAGAAATAGCAATTTGTTTGAACTCCCCAATTACATCCAATACCTCTGGAACCGAAAACTTAGAGTCGTTAAATTCTAATAAAAAGATCCCTGCTCTAGCAGAAAGGGTTTTGGATATTTCCAAGTTTAAAGAGTTATTAAGCAAATTAATTTTCTCAATTACTGGTGACGGATCATTATGTTCATTCATTAAAATAATGACTTGGTTCTTTGTGTAAGAGTTTTGAGAATTACCCGATAACCAGCTACCGAAAATAAAAAAAATAAAAATTATTGCTTTCATAGAGACTTTGAATGAGTAGCGAATATAAACCGAAAAATAATGGTTTGATAATGTTTTTAAGGAACTGTCTTTTTTATTACTTTTTAATGATGAAAGAGATTCTCTTTTCTATGCTAAACTATATCTTTCGGCTACCAAAAATCCAGAAAATAAATGAGCCTTCTAGTTTATAAATCATCCGCAGGATCCGGTAAAACATTCACTTTAGTTAGAGAGTACTTAAAGCTAGCATTGGGTACTAAAGACCCCATGGTGTTTTCTAATATTTTGGCGATTACTTTTACCAATAAGGCGGCCACCGAAATGACCGATAGGATTTTGGAAACGCTTGAAGAAATGGGCGGTTTGAAATCACCCATTCAAGGTAGAACCAAATTCTTGATGAAACTGTTGGTTACTGATTTGGGCATTACTGAAAAAGAGTTAAGTCTACGCGCTCGTAAAACCCTTAAAAAAATAGTACATAACTACCGAGATTTTTCAGTGGGTACCATTGATAGTTTTGTGCATCGTATTATTAGAAGTTTTGCCACAGAAATGGGATTAAATCAGCAGTTTGAAGTGGAGTTGAATACCGAAAGTATTTTAAAACGTGCAGTAGATTTAATGTTAGATAGAGTTGGGGTAGACAAGTTACTGACGCAATTTATAGAACAATATGTAGACTCTAAATTTGAGGAAGGAACCACTTGGAAAATTGATGAAGATTTGTTCAATTTTTCCAAAGGCTTATTAAAAACGCATGAGTGGTACTACTTAAATAAGGCCAAAAGCATATCCTTAGAAAAGTACGCAGAAATTTATTCAGACCTACTTCCAGAAATAAAGAAATACGAAAATTACTTATTGGCCATTTCAAAAAGGGCCATGAAAATTGCACAAGATGGAATAGAGATGAAATGTTACGCTTATAGTGGCGGAATGTTTGGGTATTTTAAAAAGGTACTGGATAAAAACTTCCATTTAGAGCATAGTTCAAGAGTAGAAAAGTATAAAGATGAATCTAGTAAATGGTATTCTGCAAAAGCGAATAAAGATGATAAATTGGTTATTGATTCCAAAAAACAAGAATTGATTCCAATAATGCTTGAGTTTGATAAATACCGGGAAATTCATGAAGACCAGTATGTATTTAATTCTTTGCTAGCAAGTAACATTTATGGGGTAGCGCTATTATCTGAAATAGATAAGTATGTTCAAAAAATCAAAAAAGAGAATGATTTAGTTTTGATTTCTGATTTTACCGAATTGGTAGGTGAAATAACCCGAAATGAAGCTATTCCGTTCATTTTTGAAAAATTGGGCGAAAGATATTCGCATTTTTTATTCGATGAATTTCAAGACACCTCATTAATGCAGTGGCATAATATGTTACCACTTGTAGAGGAAAGTTTGTCTAAAAATGGAACAAGCATGGTTGTGGGCGATGCCAAACAATCTATTTACAGATGGCGTGGTGGAGTTGTGGAGCAATTTGAACAATTGCCAGAAGTTTACAACCCTTATAACGATCAATTTGTAGAGGAGCGCAAAGACATCTTATTAAGAAGTAACCAAGAGGTTGAACCGTTAAATACCAATTACAGGTCGTTTAAAAATGTGGTAGACTTTAACAACCTCTTTTTTAAAAATACCGCCAACAGGTTTGGTGGCTCGGCCGAAAAATTCTATTTCGATGTGGAACAAAAGGTGCAGAATCAAGAAGATTTAGGGTTAGTAAAATTCAATTTTTTTTCTGGAAAGGTAGATGAGGCTGCAGTTGAGGTTTTTGCCGAAATTGCCTCCACCATTAGCAGTGTAAAACGAGAAGGCTACAATTTGAGAGATATTGCCATATTAACCAAAACTAAAAAAGACACCCCTGCATTGGTAGAGTATCTTAATGGAAATGGTATTGATGTTATTTCGAGCGAGAGTTTATTAGTTTCTAATTCAAAGGCAGTAAAATTGGTGGTTTCTGTTCTGAAATTCATCAATTACCCTGGTGAACAATTTTATAGCGCTGATTTGCTGATAAAACTAAACCAGGTTTTTTCCAAAGCCAGTTTTCATGAGGTAATTGCCAATCCTGAGAGTTTATCTAATGAAAAGCTAATACACCTATTGCAAAACTGGGGCTATGCATTTAATCCTAGCGAAATTCTTGCATTTCCTATTTATGAGATGGTGTCAACCATAATTGAAATTTTTGGACTACATAAACTAAATGATAATAGGCTTGCCTCATGGACAGATTATGTTTTTGAAAAGTCGAAAAAAGTAGGGTTTGGATTGTATGATTTATTAGATGACTGGAAAGGACAGGAAGATATCTTGAGCATACAAATACCCGAGGATGTAGATGCCGTTAATGTGATGACCATTCACAAATCTAAAGGCTTAGATTGGCCAATTGTTATTGTGGCTCAAGGAAACTGGAGTAAAAAAAATAACAAGCATAAGATTTGGGTAAATGTTAAAGATGAAAATCCGATACCTGTAATATTATTACCAACCAATAAAAGAGTAGAGACCTCTGTATTTAAAAAAGAATACGAGGCCGAAATGGAGAGAATACAAATTGACAATTTTAATGCCATGTACGTGGCTTTTACTCGACCAGCAGAACGCTTGTACGTTATGACTGTTAATCCAGAAAAAAACTTTTTTGGTGATGTTTTTCCATCTTTACTGGAAATGGAAGGAAATGAAAAGGTAACTTTTAAGTATAAAGAAGTTAAAGGCAAAAAAGTTTTGGGGAGCTTAAGCTATGGAAATACCGCAACATTAGTAAAAGAGGAGGAATCAATAACGGAAGAAAACAATTTGATCTATTTAAGTAATAACAAAAACTCTTTTTACAGAGAAAAGCTTAAAGTGAAAAAGAATTACCTGAAACGAATGAACGATTCTGGTGAATTGGATTATGGCAACCTTGTGCATAAAGCCTTTTCGTACATTGAATCGAGTACGGATGTTTCATTGGCAATAGATAAAATGGTAGGCTCTGGAGAAATTATGCCAAACGATGCGAAACCAATAACCCACTTAATAAATCAAGTTATTAAAGATCCTCGTCTACAACAATACTTTGTTCCTGGTTTGGTTGTAAAAAATGAAGAGGACATTGTATTGTCTAATGGTGAATTTTTGCGTCCTGATAGGGTGGTTATTGATGGAGATAATGCTTGTGTTATAGATTTTAAAACAGGCATGCGTAAACCGGAACATGATAAACAGATTCTTTCGTATAAGCTACAATTAATAAATATGGGATACCAAAATGTTAAGGCATTATTGGTGTACACTACGGATGTGGAAGTGGTGGAGGTTTAATTATTTAAATGGATGTACCATTTTCTTAAACAACTCTCAATTTCGTTGGTGGTAAATGGTTTAGAAATATAGTCGTCCATTCCTGCTTCAATATATGATTGCTTATCTGTACCCATAGCATTTGCAGTTGCGGCAACTATTATGGGTTTAGCATTTCCATACATTCTTACTATTTCTTTGGTAGCCGAAACGCCATCCAATACAGGCATTTGAACATCCATAAAAATAATGTCGAACTCTTGTATCTTTAGTTGATCAAGAGCCTCCTGACCGTTAGACACAATAAATGGATTATAACCCATTTTGTTAAGGTTGATTTTAAGAAGCTTTTGGTTGATTTCGTTATCCTCAGCTATCAGGATTTTTAAAGGACAAGTAATTCCTAGTTCCTTATCAAATTTAACTTTGGCGCCTGTTGTTTTGTCAATAGGTTTTTTAAATTCTTTTTCAGATTTGACCTTTAATTCAAACCAAAATGT
>JBMYWA010000077.1:0-10031 GCA_049606935.1 Salibacteraceae bacterium | reverse complement strand
GATACTGCAACCGTTACAGTAACTATTGCAGATACCATTTCACCAACGGTAATTACACAAAACACAACCGTTTATTTAGATGTTAATGGATCTGCATCCATAACTACAGCTGATATTGATAACGGTTCTAGTGATAACTGTGCTGTTCAGACTTTAAGTTTAGATAGTACGCAATTTGATTGTTCTGAAACAGGATACAACACGGTTACTTTATCGGTAACGGATGTAAATGGCAACATCGCTACCAGCACAGCAACTGTAACCGTATTAGATACCATTAGCCCTACAGTAATTACGCAAAATCATACGGCATATTTAAATCCATCAGGGTTTGCTTTGATTACAGAAAGTGATATAAACAACGGCTCATTTGATAATTGTAGCATCCAATCATACACATTAAGTCAGGTATTATTTAACTGTGCAGATACTGGATTAAATGCTGTAACACTTCAAGTAACCGATGTAAACGGAAACATCAGCACTGCTAACGCAACAGTAACAATAATGGATACATTAATGCCATCTGTAGCTACACAAAATATAAATGCATACTTAGATGCTACCGGTTCTGTTTCTATTGCGGTTTCTGATATTGATAACGGTTCATTTGACAACTGTTCTATAGACTCTCTAGTATTAGATATGACCACTTTTGATTGTAGCCATGTGGGAGCAAATATGGTAACACTTTCGGCTACAGATGTGAATGGTAATTCAAATACATCCACCGCTATTGTTACGGTATTAGACACAATCCACCCCATGGTGGCCACCCAAGACATTACGGTTTATTTAGACGCAACAGGAATGGCTACTATTACTGATTCAGATATTGATAACGGATCAACAGATAACTGTGCTATCCAATCGTTCTCTTTAGATATTAGTGTTTTTAATTGCAACGATTTAGGCACAAACACCGTAATTCTTGCCGCTACCGATGACAATGGAAACGTAAGTTCTGCAAGTGCTGTGGTAATGGTACTGGATACGATTACTCCAGTAATTGCCTGTCCTAACGCATTCTCTGATTGTGGACCTGAAATCACAATTCCAGAGGTGGTTACTACCGATAATTGTGTGACTACTTTAACCCTTGTTTCGGGTATTGAGTCTAATCAAACATTTCCAGTAGGGATAACCACCAATACCTATGTGGTAGAAGACATTTCTGGAAATTCAGCCACTTGTTCGGTTGATATTACCCGTTATCCTCAACCGGTAGTTACGGTTCGTGAGGACACCACCGTTTATTTCGAACAAAGTGTAAAGCTCTATTCTACTTCTGAGTTTGTGGTAGAATGGGAATGGACTCCAGGTATTTTCTTAGATGATGCGTCTTTACAAGAACCAATTTGTACACCAGAATACACCACCAATTACACCTTGGTGGGTAAGAGTGCAGATGGATGTTACAGTGAGCCTCAATCAGTAACCGTAGAGGTTTACCCAGCTGGTGAGGTTTTAGTACCCAATACATTCTCTCCAAATGCCGATGGTTACAACGATTATTTTGAAATACCAGGCATTGGTTACCATCCAGAAATGAGAATGACCATTTTTAATAGAAACGGTGAAATCTTATTTCAAGAAACAGGATATGAAAACAATTGGGACGGTACCGCGAATGGTAAAATTTTGCCAGTAGCAACTTACTATTTCATTTTAGATTTAGGTAACGGGAAAGACCCAATAAAAGGTGATATCACCATCATCAAATAATTAAGTGAATATGAAAACTATATATAACATGAAAAGTCAGGTTTTAACTATCGCTTTTGTATTGGCCGTTTTAACAAGCTTTGGTCAGCAAATATCGAATTCTAACTTATACTTAGAGAATCGAACATTAATCAACCAGGCCTATAGCGGGGTGGATCCAGGACAAGAATTATCGTTAAGTTATCGTAACCAATGGGCAGGAATTAGCAACGCTCCGGTAACCACTCGCATTAATTTTAGAGGATCAATTAATCGTCCCAATTTTGAGGCAGGTCGTAACACACCAACCACCGCTAGAAACACCAATAATAGTACCGTAGGACCTGCTAGTTTCTGGGCTTATAACGGCATGATGGTATACGACAAAGCAGGTTTGTTTAACCGTATGCAATTTTCTGTTTCGGGTGCGTATCATTTGCCTATCACCAGAAAACTAATGTTGGCATTTGCGCCTACTCTTTCTTACACCAATTTAAAAGTAGATGTAGAAGGAATGGAGCTGATTAGACCAGGTGACCCGGCATATAATCAGTATTTACAAAATGGTGGTTCCAGTAACTTTTTAGGGTTAGATGCAGCTGTAGTTTTATATTCTCGTAGATTTTCTGTGGGTTTTACTGCAGAGCAATTAGCATGGTGGACTTTAGCCAATAACGATTTAGACGAAGACATTCAGTCGCACTTTTTTGTAACCACAGACTACAAATTTAGAGTATCGGATGACTGGGAGATCAGACCCACCATTAACGCCAAACTAGGAAAAAACATCCCTTCTACTTTTGATTTATATGCTCGTGCAGATTACCGCGATACTTTTTGGTTTGGTGCAGGATACCGTACTTCAAAAATGTGGATTGCCATGATTGGAGTTCATTTAAAAGATGCCATTCGTTTTGGGTATTCGTATGACACTGGAGTGGTAGATATCAGCAACATCTCTAAAGGAAGTCACGAAATTTATTTGTCATACACTTTTTAAATATTAGAACATGTTAAAACAAATTACACTTTTATCTATTGCTTTAGCTGCTTCTTCTGCATTTGCGAATTCAGATAGTACTCTAACACCTTTTGATTCGGTATCGGTCACTTCGGTGAATGAATTGTTCCAATCTATAACGGATTCGAATGATTATATCATGCCAATTACAAGCGGGCAAACGGCCTATTTTACTAAAATAGAAACCAAACTTATGCATAGAGATGCTACGGTAACTGTTCAACCCGAACAAATGACTGTGGCTGATTTAAAAGCAACTTCTAACGGGTCTCTACCCAATTGGGATGTTTCTGTTCCTAAAACTATTGTGGGGGCATCGGTAAATAACGACACGCTATTTGTGATGGGTTCTACCGATAATCGATTAGACTTTCAGCAAGGTTTACTTCGTGTAACTAAAACCGCTACCGGATGGTCAGAGCCAAGTAAAGTCAAGATTAAAGGTTTTAAACCCACCTCATGGTCTTACGGAATGTACATGCATCCTACGGGAGATGTTTTATTGATGTACCAAAAAACCATTATTGCAGACCACTTTGAGCTATTTGTTTCCTTAAAGATCGATTCAAATACGTATGGCAAACCAATGAATTTAACTACGGTAAATTCTGAAGGAAATGAAATTACGCCTTATTTAAGTATGGATAAAAAACGTTTGTACTTTTCTTCAAATGGCTATAATGATGAAAGTGATTCTACCCAAGCGGATAATTACGACTTATTTGTTTCTCAAGTACTGACGTCTGATTTTTCGGAGCTTTCTACTCCTGAAAGATTGCCAACTAGTATCAATACCAAAACAAGTTATGAAGCTTATGTTTCTGAAATTGACTCGAACAACATCATCTTTTCATCCAACAGAAACGGAGCCGGAATGCGCTTATACGCATCTCATTTAACTCGAGGTTACAAAGAACCTGAGCCAGTTATTGAAGAAGTGGTAGAAGTAATTGAGGTTGCTGAAGTGGTAGAGGAAGTAACTCCAGAGCCAGTTGTTGTTGAACCAAAGAAAATTGTTTTAAGTAGCGAAGAACTACACTTTGAAAACAACCAACACAATGCTTCTCCAGAAGCCAAAGCTGCTTTGCTTAAAAATTTCCCATTCTCAGAAGAGAACGATGCCCATACTACCCAAATAACCATTACCGGTTATTCTGACTCCAACGGGGCTGCGAGCTATAACCAATCATTATCAAAAAAACGTGCACAAACCATGAAAGATATTTTAGTAGAAATGGGTTGGAGCGCTGACAAAATAAAAGTGATAGGAATGGGAGAAGAAAATCCAATTGCCGACAATGCTACTAGAGAAGGAAGAGCAAAAAACAGACGGGTAGAGTTTGAAGTGAAATAGCATTAATCCACTATCTAAAAAAACATAAAAAGCCGATTTCATTATAGAAGTCGGCTTTTTTGATATTAATTCCACCTTGTTACCTTCTGAAATTATGGAGCAAAGCCTTGAATACAATATCTTTAATCTTATTCCTTATTGTTTCGTTTACAAAATTCAATAGCATGGTAAATAACAGTTTCTCCACTAAAAAACATTTAGAAGAAGTCAATATTTTTTAGGGCTAATAAGTGGGTTTACCCTAACCACAACTTATAGGATCACCATAAAAAACAATGATTTTGAATAGTCTGAGCTCACCATTTTTTTGATTTGACTGGCATTATGTTTAACAACAATAAACCACTATTAATAGGTTTTTAATAGAAAAAAATCTTTATTTGGTACAAATTCACAATCACACCTTTTCATTCAAAACTACACTTTGAATTCTATGAATAAATTGTTAATTATTGTCCTATCTTTTGCGCTTTTCCTAAATACAGCAACCGCAAATTCCGACTCTCTTAGTTATGTGATAAAAAAGGCTATTGTTAATGATGATTTAGAATTAGCGCTAAAACATGTCAATAATCTAGAAATAAACAATGAACACAAATCTATTCTACAAAAACAAGCCCAGAACAAAGATTTAACCTATTCTGATTATCTACAATTTCTAGATTTAGCAAATAAAACGGTAGGAATAAATGTGTTAGAATTTTCTGATTACATTAAAAGAAATGTAGTTACTCCACCTGTAAATCAACCTTTAAACTATGATTTCGCACAGATTAAATGGTTAGAAATAACCTGGCTGGTTGATGATAGCGAATTTGAGAAAGCAGCCATTGAACAACAAAATTTTGAAGAATACATAAATGCTTTCGACCCGGAAAAAAGAGACGTTAAACGCGCTAAAATTCTTGCTCAAACCTATCATTTTGTAATGACCCAAATTCAAGGAAATGGAGAGTTAGGTGTTAAACTAACTCTAGAGAGTGCCCAAGTTGCCAATGATATTAACGATACTGCACTGTTTCTTTTATGTCAATATTACTATTCTGATTTTCTAATTACCTTAGGTGAGTTAGATCTTTTTATTGAAACCTGCGAGCAATCTTTAGCCATTGAAAATAACAGCACTAAAAAGAGCCCTTATTATTTAGGCACCATTAAACACCTAATTGATGCCTACCTTTATAAAGGGGTTCATTTAGACCAAGTTTACCCACTAATAATACAACTCCTAGATCATCCATCTGCAGGAGCAACCAGCCTTAGTTATATTGTAAATTACTTAGAAAAAATTGAAATTCCTTCTGCACAAAGTGAGATGATTTTTGAACGGTTTGGAGTATCCGATCCTAACTCCTTTTGCGTTAAAATAGATTCAATTGCCAAAGAACAACTCAATAACATGGACTACTATTTTGTTCTCTATAAGTTGTCATTATTTAACGAGGCTCATGGTAATAAAACGGAAGCATTATTGTACCTACATGATGCAAATAAGGCGTTAAAAAGAACTTATTCTAAAGAATTATCGGAGTCATTAGCTAGTTATGAAACCACGTTATTAAAACAATCTCAACAACAAGAATTAGAAAAAGAAGAGCAAAAAACTGAATTATCTTTAATAATCGCCATTCTATCATTTTTGCTTTTTTTAATCACCATTACCCTATTTTGGCAACGCAATAAAAAAGAAAAATTACTTACTCTAAGAAACCAAGAAATAACCTCTCAGCGCGATGAAATTGCGAAAAGAGAACAAGAAAAAGCACTTTTACTAAAAGAAATTCATCACCGGGTTAAAAACAATTTTCAAATAGTTTCTAGCCTTTTAGAGTTGCAGTCAATTTCAATTACCGACCAAAACGCCAAAAATATTATTAACGAGGGCAAAAACAGAATCAACTCCATGGCGCTAATTCACAAAAGACTATACGAGAATGATGATTTAAAAATGTACTTTGACGAATATATTCGAAAACTTGTTGGAGATCTTTCTGCAATTATGATACCGAATGAAAGCGTAAAAGTGGAGGTCAATGTACCCCACATATCTTTCGGTATTGATACCGCAATTCCGCTAGGACTAATAATTAACGAACTAGTAACTAACTGCTTAAAATACGGCTCAACTAATCCGGAACCAGAAATATCAGTGTCTATTGAAAAGTTAGAGTTAGACCTATTCTTACTTACCATCGCAGATAACGGTATTGGATTACCAGAAGATTTTGATATTAGTTCCTCTTCTAGTTTAGGATTAAAAATTGTTTTAGGATTATCTAAACAACTTCGCGGAGATTTTAAGTTCAAAAACCAAAAAGGCACCAAATTTATGGTGCATTTTAAAGATACTAATACGCGAATCTAATAAAATATCTAAACTGTTTTTAGCAGGTTTGTTTATCCCTAAAAAAACAACTTTATCCCAAAAAAATTACGCTTAGAACAAATTACCCAGCGCTCAGAACATTTTTTTATTCCGTTCTACTTTCTGTTTTAACTTAGTGCTGAAGACCAAATATTATTGGTATTCACCCCCTATCCATTGGGGATTCCACACGCAAAAGCCCCTTTAAGCACTTTGCCTAAAGGGGCTTTTAACGTGTTGATTTTTTTTATTTTACTCTAGTCCAAACGGTATCTCTACCTAATAAACTAAATCCAATATATCCTCTAACATTTAGCGTATTCATATCCTTCCAGGTAATTACACAGCTATAGGTTTTACCATTCTCTGGATCATAAATAGTTCCGTCTTCATACTCATCATCATCCCACTCAAAGTTTTGAATAACGGGCAGTCCTAAAATACCTCGTGTTCTTAATGACTCATCTTCATTTTGTCTATCTAATTTAGCAGTACCATCTTCTCGATTAGGCTCCTTTAGCCAAATAATCTTTCCTGAATACTTTCCATCCTTTTTTGAAATTTCCACTTTCGATTTACCTCCTTCGGTATACCAGGTTCCAATAATATCATCTGCATTTTGCGCAAAAGTGAATGCTGAAACAACCATTAAGGCTACTAAACTCAAAACTTTCTTCATTTGATTTTCTTTAAATTATGCTCCCAAATTTAAACAAAGGAGCTCTTATTAAACCGTAAATAGATTCGAAATGTATCAATCATGACATTTGTTACCCTAGTTTCACCTTATGTTTGAGAGGTATTAATAATCAATCCCATTAAAAATTTTATTATGAAAAACACAATTAAATTAAGCGCAATAGCAATTTTCTCTATGGCATTAGGTGCATTTGCATTTATTTCAGCAACCGAAATTACTTCAGATGATTACTCTGAAAAGGCTTCTAACCCAACCGAATTATTAGCCATGAATGTGGTTGATTTTGACAGCAAATGTGGAGAAGGAAAAAAATCGGAAAAGAAAGAAAAAGAAGGAGCTAAAAAATCTGAAGGTAAAGAAGAACACAAATGTGGCGAAGGAAAATGTGGTGAAGGAAAATCGGCTACAAAAAAGGAAGAGAAAAAGCCAGAACAAAAGAAAGAGGAACATAAGTGTGGTGAAGGAAAATGTGGCGGGCAATAGTCAAAAGCACCCATTCACGCATATAGTATAGCTAGTATAGCGAAAAGAGCTCAGGTAGAAATATCTGGGCTTTTTTAGTTTTTTGAGAAGTCGGCCATTGGAAATACATATTTTTGAATTTGATCAATATTACCTCATGAGCAGTAAAAATTTTACAGAAGATCTAGGTACACGTATCTTGAAACCTCATCGCACAAAACTTAATAGAAGGCACTTTTTATTAGGAATAGCGGCTATTTCAGTAACGGCAATTGTGCCTGGTGCTATATCCTGTTCGGCAAGCCCAGTTCACGATATTCATAATCAGTTAACAGATTTTGATTTCGCTACCTTGACCTCTGTAGAAAATCACTTATTCCCTACCAGCAAAAACTCTCCTGGTGCCATTGATATTAATGCTCCTACTTACTTTTCTTGGTGCTTAATGGATACTGAAAAAGACCCCATGGTTATTCGTCAACTGCGAGATGGGATAAAAAATATAGAAGAAGAAGCACAGAAAATGTTCACCAAAAAATTTGTAGATCTCTCTTTTTCAGAGAAAGAACAAGCACTGCGTTCATTAGAGAAAGAACGGTATGGAGAGAATTGGATAAGTATGGTACTTACCAACATTTTTGAAGCCCTTTTAAGCGACCCTATTTATGGCGCAAACTCTTCCCAATCTGGTTGGAATTGGCTAGAACACACCCCAGGTATACCTAGACCTACCAAAGCCAACATTTATAAAAACACCGCCCTATGATTTTAGAAACCGAAGTCTGTATAGTAGGAAGTGGGGCCGGAGCCGCTCCGGTGGCTTATACCTTGTCTAAAGCGGGTAAAAAAGTATTAGTACTCGAAAAAGGACCTTGGTTAAAAGAGGAAGATTTTAGTAAAGATGAAATTTCGGTATGTAGACGCCCTGGATACACTCCCAATCTCCGGGATGAACAACATGTTTTAGAAACACCACACAAAGACCATTTTGATGCCAAGTCTACCTTTGAAAGCGGAAGAGATTTTTGGAATGGTAGTTTGGTAGGGGGATCTAGTAATTTAATGAGTGGTTACTTTCACCGACTTAAGCCCAACGATTTTAAACTACTATCTACTTATGGACCTATTGATGGCGCAAACGTAGCCGATTGGCCTATTACTTATGAAGAATTAGAACCCTATTATGCTTTAACAGAACAGATGGTTGGTGTATCTGGAAAGGTGGTACCACACACCCAATTAGAGCCGCGTTCTACTCCAGATTTTCCTTTTGCCCCTTTAACAGAAAACTATATTAGTACGCTCATTGATTCTGCTTGTGAGAATCTAGGATTAACTTCCCTTCCTACAGCCAGAGCCATTATTTCTAAATCAAAAGAAGAGCGAAATGCATGTTATTTGAGTAATTATTGCGGGAGTTATGCGTGTTCATCAGGTGCAAAGGGCAGCGCCCGAGCAGCCCTACTTGATCCGGCTTTAAAAACAGGAAATTTAACCATTACGCCTCATGCCAAGGTTTTTAAACTTTCTACTGACAGTACAGGAAAAGTGGTGAGTGCCCATTATTACGATGAAAATCAAAAAGAAATCATCGTTAAAGCCAACACATTTGTAATTGCATGCCAAGCTATTGAAACTTCGCGTTTATTGTTAAGTTCTAAAGGAGAAAAACATCCTAATGGCATTGGAAATAACACAAATCAGTTAGGAAAAAATTTAATATTCTCCGCAGGTGGAGTTGGTCATGGTGAGTTTCCGTATGCCAATTTTAACAAGGAAGAAATAACAAAATTAAAATCAAGAGGAACGTTTGTAAACCGTTCTCTTCAGGAGTGGTACGAAATAGACGACCCTGAATTTGGAAACAAAACCAAAGGCGGTACTGTAGATTTTTTATGGAAACACGCCAATCCTATATCTCGTTCCATACGACTTAAATGGGGAAAAGACGGTTTGGTTTGGGGAGAGGCCTTAAAAGCTAAAATGCACCATTATTTCACCCAAGAACGCCATTTAACCTTTGAGGTATTTAATGATTGGTTACCTACAGATGACTGTTTTGTTACGCTGGATGAGGAAGTAAAGGATAAATGGGGTGATCCGGTAGCAAAGGTGAGGCTAGGCTATCATGCACATGATTTAAAAGTGGGTGAATACATTTCAAACAAAACCGAAGCTGTTTTAAAAGAAATGGGTGCTGTTCGAATTCGGTCTAGTGTGAGTGGTTCGCCCCCTGCAAATTTACAAGCAGGTGGTTGTCGTTTTGGTAATGATCCACAAACTTCTGTATTGGATAAGAACTGTAAAGTACATGATTGTGACAACCTTTATGTTACCGATGGAAGCTTTATGCCTACTGGAGGAAGTGTACCTTACACCTTCACTATTTATGCCAACTCATTTAGAGTTGCAGAGCATTTGAAAA
>JBMYWA010000076.1:0-10175 GCA_049606935.1 Salibacteraceae bacterium | reverse complement strand
GGAGAGGTTTGGATAGCCTATAACGACATTGTGGATTTTTCCAAATTGTATTATGGTAACTCTACTAAACCTCAACAAATGATAAATCAACGGTTAAAGGTAACTTTTACAAAAGCGGTTACCCAGCCCATTAACTAAAGGAAAATAAACATCAGGTTACTGAATTAACCATTAGCGCCAAAAAGGTCCATATTTGAATCAAATGAATTTAAATCAAGTTACTGTTCCATCGTTAGACCTATCCAAATCTGTTCCTTTTTATGAGAAATTAGGTTTGAAATTAATTGTTCATTCAACATCACATTATGCTAGATTTGAATGTCCAGATGGCAGTTCCACCTTTTCCATTCATGAAACAGAAACGCTTCCAACTGGGAATGGAATTGTGGTTTACTTTGAGTGCGATGATTTAGACGAAAAAGTCGTACAACTAAAAGCGCAGGGGATTCAATTCACTCAGGATCCAGTTGACCAAATGTGGCTTTGGAGAGAAGCTAGATTATTTGACCCGGATGGTCATAGCATTATTTTATATTACGCTGGTGAGAACAGACTTAACCCGCCATGGAGGCTCAAAGAGGATTAAGATGATAAACAAATACTTATTTTCATCAAAAAGATTAGGTTTTAGAGAATGGAGCCAACATGATTTAGAAGAGTTTACTGCGTTAAATGCAAACTCAGAAGTTATGAAACATTTTCCAAGCCCACTTTCTAAAAAGGAGACTCAACACTTTTTAAATAGGTTAATTACACATCAAAAAAAACATGGCTTCTGTTATTTCGCGGTAGAGACACTTTCCAATACGGAGTTCATTGGTTTTATAGGACTTGCCACACAGGAATATAAATCAGAATTCACTCCAGCCACAGATATTGGTTGGCGTTTAAAGCCTTCTAGCTGGGGAAAAGGCTATGCTACCGAAGGTGCTAAGCGATGTTTAAAATATGCATTTAATGATCTAAAAATAAACAAGTTAATTGCCACTTGCACTTCTCAAAACATTAATTCTGAAAAGGTTATGCAGAAAATAGGGATGCGAAAAGAAGGAATCTTTAACCACCCAAAATTAGTTGAGTATCCTTCAATTCAGTCTTGTATTTGTTATTCTATTGAAAAGAATGATATCAAGAATAATCCAGATTTTTAATTATTAATAATGCATAAAAATATCGGAGCAAAATCAAATATTCAGAATAAAAAATGATGGTCAACAAAAAAAATCCTAGTAAAAAAACATTTTGATTGGGTCATCTAATAAAATAGAAAAAAAGCATCCAATTATTTTATTAATTGGATAAATTGCAGCGTAAAAATTTCAACACTATGAATATTATTAAATCTTTACTTTTATTAGGGTTAATTTCAATCGGTACTGTTTCTTGCAGCAATTCTGATTCTAGTAATAACGAACAAACCGAAAGTCATTCAGCTAACCATCATCATCCTGTGCAATTAAATAATGGAGAATTATGGGATGCTAATATTGAAACCACACAAGGGGTAGAAAACATGATAAAAATTATGGAATCATACACCGAAATGGAGAGCGTATCTGCTTTTACCGAACTCACTGCTAGCTTAAAACAGGAATTTGCACAAATTTTCGAAAAATGTACTATGACCGGAGCCGCACATGACCAATTGCATAATTTTTTAATTCCGATTAAAGAGCAATTTCCAAAATTATCTTCTTCAAATGTTACAGAGTGTCAAGAAAGTTTTGATCAACTTCATGCGCATTTAAAATCTTACCATCAATACTTTAAATAAAACTATAGACTAAAAAATTCATTTAGGTCTGTACTTTAAATGAGTAATAAATAGCGCTCAATAGAAGGGGGTGTTTTGCTTGCAATAATAATTTCAATGAGCGGTAAAAGCCTCCTTAAAGAATACCTTAATTTTGCAGGGTGAAAAAATCATTTCTTCGGTTTGTAAGTTTCTTTTTGATGTTAGCAATAACATCAACTTTCATTCCTGTAGAATTTTTTCACCAAGCCCAACATTCTCATGTACACTCCCATTGTGATGCAGACAATGTAGCGTTAGAATCTGACCCATGTCACATCAGTTTGTATCATGCACAATCGGTTGAGCATACCTGTGAACACAATTCGCACGCTACTGAAACTGAGGAAGAATGTGAACTTTGTAAATTCATCACCACCAAAAGAGCTATTCAATTAGCACTTTCTTGTGATCAGGTTTATTCCTTTACTTTTCTAAACCAATATTCTACAACACCAGCTCCGGCTTGGGTGTGGAATTCTTCGCTCTCCATTAAAGGCAGAGCTCCCCCAACTGTATAATTGAATAGTTATAGTCGTTTTAAAAGCGATTATTTCACTCTATAGGAGCAAATTCTTCTGTAGCAAATAAACGCACATACTTATTCGTATGTCGTGCTAATTCAATTAATTACGGTAAATCATGCTAAAATTGCTGATACGTATCATTGCCATTAGCAGCCTTCTGTTTTTATGCATATCTACCCCAATTCATGCACAAGATACTTGTTCATGGGTACTTTCGGGTAAGGTAATTGATGAACACAATGGAGAAGCCCTGGGTTATTCAAATGTGTATATCAAAGAGCTAGAAATAGGAGCGGTTTCTGATGAAAATGGTTTTTATAAAATAACAGGACTGTGTTCTGGAACCTATACGGTTCAAGTAAGTCATGTAGGGTGTGCACCTGTACTGGAAAAGGTACAAGTACGTAATAACACTACGCATAATTTTCATCCAGAGCACCACGCTGAAGAGCTCAACCAGGTTATGGTAACCGGTGAAAAGCGCAAAGAGGAAACTTCACATGTAGCGCTCACCCTTACCTCAAAAGAGATGGAGGAAACCAAGGGGAAATCTTTGGGTGAAAGTTTAAAGAAAGTTACGGGGGTTACTACGCTTTCTACCGGAAACAGCATCAACAAACCGGTAATTCACGGTTTGCATAGTAATAGAATCATGATTTTGAATAATGGTATTCGTCATGAAAGTCAACAATGGGGTAATGAACATGCCCCAGAAATTGACCCATTTATTGCCAATGAGTTGACAGTGATCAAGGGAGCCAACAGTATGCGCTATGGGCCAGATGCCATTGCGGGAGTTATTTTGGTAAATCCTAAAGCTATGCGAACAGAACCAGGTTTAGACGGAGAGGTAAACTTGGTGGGTTTCAGCAATGGCAGACAGGGAGTGGCATCCGCAATGTTTGATGGCAATTTGGGTAAAGTTCCCGGTTTAAGTTACCGATTACAAGGCACCTATAAAAAAGCCGGAAACGTACATTCACCTGATTATTACTTAAAGAATACAGGGCTAGAAGAATACAATTTTTCATGGGCTGCAGGTTACAACCGTTCCAATTTTGGTATAGAAGCTTTTTACAGTCAATTCAATACAGATATTGGAATCTTTTCAGCAGCTCATATCGGTAATTTAACCGATTTAGAACGTGCATTTAATTCGCCTGTTCCTTTAGAATCGGCAGATTTCACGTATAACATTGATCGTCCATACCAGCATATTGAACATGAATTATTTAAAGCCAGTGCTTTTGTTCATACTGGAAATACTGGAAAATTGAAATTCACGTATGCTAGACAATACAATAAGCGTTTAGAATTCGATAAAGACAAACCATTGAATGATTCTTTGGCCGCTCTAAACACACCAGAACTACAGTTTGAAATCACCACCCATACCGGTGATGTTGTTTGGGAACATTTCCGTACCCGCAACTTTAAAGGAAGTATTGGTATCAGTGGAATTTCGCAAGGCAACACCTATAAAGGAAGGTATTTTATACCCAACTTTAAAAAATATGGTGGCGGAGTTTTTTGGATTGAACGCTGGAAACCGGATAGTTCTAACCTAGAGTTAGAAGCAGGAATACGCTACGACTATATTTATCAGCAAATATTTAAATGGGAAGACGATGTGATAATATCCCCAGAACATCGTTATCAAAATTTGTCGGCAAATATTGGCGGTATCTATTCACTTAATGAGCATTTTAAACTTCGTGGTAATGCAGGGTTGGCTTGGCGCCCCCCTAATGTAAATGAACTTTACAGCGATGGTGTTCACCACGGTGCAGCAGCCATTGAAATTGGAGATCCTAATTTAGTGGAAGAACAGGCGTATAACTTTTCCGTTTCTGGAGAATATTCCAAAAACAAGCTACGGTTTGGGGTAGATGTATATTACAATTTTATGAATAATTTCATTTACTTAAAACCGGAGCAACCTCCTAAATTAACTATTAGAGGAGCGTTTCCTACGTTTTATTACACCCAAGTAGATGCAACGTTAAAGGGCATTGATTTTACATTTCAATACGAAATATCGAAATCTTTTAACTGGACTACAAAAGCGTCTCTTTTAAGGGCATATAACAATACAGAACAAGAATATCTCACACAAATGCCTCCTGATCAAATTGAAAACTCTTTGGAATATAAATTTCCAAAGGACTACAAAAATTTCAAAGAGATGTATGTGGGAGTATCTGTTTTGAGTGTTATGAAACAATGGCGCGTTCCACCTAATAGTGATTATGTAGCCCCACCAGATGGATATACCATCGTGGAACTACAAGCGGGCACAGGAATTCCTTTAGGAAAACATCAAATGAATGTAGGATTTGGAGTAAGCAATTTATTCAACGTATCCTACCGAAACTATCTCAATAGATTCCGTTACTACACGGATGAAATGGGACGTAATTTCACGTTGAGATTACAAATACCATTCACCTTAATAGCGCCTAAATAGGCTTAGAAAAAATTAAAAAATAGAATAAAACAAAATGATAAATAAATTAAACTGGAAATTAGGCTTACTTGCCATCGCAGTAATTACTACTACATTAAACAGCTGTAAAAAAGATGATGATGTGATTGAAGACCCTCACGACCATCATGAGGAAGAATTAATCACTACATTAACGCTAACATTTGTAGATGCTGCCGGAGTAGAACCCACGGTTACCGCTACATTTAGAGATCCAGATGGCGATGGTGGATTAGATCCAGATATTCATGACACCATCCGAATAGCAGATTCTACTACGTATAACGTATCCGTAACGGTGCTAAACGAATCAGAAACCCCTGCAGAGGATCTGACACATGAAATTGAAAATGAAGCAGATGAGCATTTATTTTGCTATACAGTAACGGGTGCAGATGTGGGCATTACACGTACAGATACGGATGGAACTTACGAAGTAGGTTTAGAGTCTGACTGGTTTACTGGAATGGCTAGTAACGGCACAGTTCAAGTAGTTTTAAAACATCAACCAAATGTGAAAAACGGAAACTGTGATCCAGGCGAAACAGATATAGACGTTACGTTTGTAACCGAAGTACAATAGTATGTTGTAAAAGGAATGACTATTTTAATAAATAGTCATTCCTTAATATTTTTGAATACTAATTATGAAATCTAAAATTGAGATAAAAGACAAAATACAACCTAGCCGTAGTTTTAAGATTTCACCCTTTCGTAAAAACATTCGAAAAACGAATCCGCATAAACATCACAGTTACTTTGAAATAATTTTCCTTTCTGCGGGTACTGGATTTCATACCATAGATGACCAGCCCTATGAAATTGTGCCCAACACTCTTTTTATTGTTCGTCAAGATCAGGTTCATTATTGGGATATTACCTCAGATCCCGAAGGATATGTGATTCTTATTAAGAGACCCTTGGTTGATCAGAGTCATGACCCTGATTTGAAGCAAATATTTGCCACTTTAAGTGCCCAAACCCATACGGTTTCGTTACAGCCCCAATTTTTAGAAAATATATTGGAATTGCTATTAACTGAATACGAAAAAGAAAATTCCAATACCATCATCATTGAAGGTTTACTAAAAGCACTTTTATATAAAATTTCAGAATCGAGGTTTTCTAAATCTATAGGTTTTGGACATTCTACCAACAGTACCTATCAAAAATTTGTAAACGCAATAACAGAAAATATACTAAACCATCATCAAGTAAAATATTATGCCCAGATGTTGCATACCACCCCACAAAACCTCAATGCTATTTGTCAAAAAGAAACTCAAAAGTCAGCAAGCGCGGTTATTTCAGATTACCTCATCACAGAAGCGAAAAGGAATTTAACCTATACAGATAATCCGGTGGTAGAAATTGCCCATTCTTTGGGTTTTAAGGATGATTCTCATTTTGTAAAATTCTTTAAACGCCATACGCAAAGCACCCCTAAAAACTACCGAAAAGGTACAATGTAAAATACCATTGTTTTTTCAGTTATACCATTTCTATTCTTTAATATGGTAGATATTTGCACAGAATAAAAAACAACTATGGATTTACAAAAAGTAAAAGAAGTCTTTTTTGTTTTCTTCAAATTGGGCTTCATTGCCTTTGGAGGACCAGCCGCTCACATTGCCATGATGGAGAAAGAAGTGGTGGAAAAAAGAAAGTGGATGACCCAACAGTATTTTCTAGATATGATTGGAGCTACCAATTTAGTTCCGGGGCCAAACTCTACTCAAATGACCATGCATTGCGGACATGTACGTGCAGGCTGGTTAGGTTTGATAGCAGGAGGTGTTGGATTCATTTTTCCGGCCGTAGTATTCACCTTATTGTTAGCTATTTTATATGGCGAGTATGGAGAGGTTCCGGCAATTGCGCCTTTGTTTTACGGTATTAAACCGGCAGTAGTTGGTATCATTTTAAACGCTACTTATAAACTAGGAAAGAAGGCTGTTAAAACCAAACAATTAGCAGTTTTAGGAGCTGTAGCACTAGGTTTATCTCTTTACGGAATGGATGAATTCTTAGTCATTATTGGATTAGGAACTATTGGAGCGGTTATCTTCAATTTTGCAAACAACCGTAACCTAAACAGTTTTTTACCAATTATTGGAGCTAAGACATTAATCTTATCCAACACCTCTATTTTCTGGGTATTCTTTAAAATAGCCATGGTGCTATTTGGAAGTGGATACGTATTGATTGCCTATATGGATGCCGAATTGGTAGAAAAATTAGGATGGCTAACCAAACCTCAATTACTGGATGCCATAGCCATGGGGCAATTTACCCCCGGGCCGGTATTAACTACGGCAACCTTTGTAGGTTATCAGTTAAACGGAATTTCTGGAGCTGTTTATGCCAGTTTAGGAATGTTTTTACCTTCCTTTTTCTTAGTAGGAATTTTAGTAAAAATCATTCCATTATTACGTAAGTCAAAGTTTCTATCGTACTTCTTAGATTCTGTAAATGTAGCTGCCGTGGGTATTATGGCTGCGGTAACGTTTAAAATTGGAATAGACGTAGGTTCAGATTGGAAAGCATGGACTTTGATGGCTTTGAGTATCCTAGTAGCTTTTAAGTTTCCTAAGGTAAGTTCTATCTATGTTATCTTGGGTGGAGCTATAATTGGCTATGGGTTAATGTTGATTTAGAACAAAACCATCACCTCTCAAAAAAGCTCCAGTCAAAAGATTAAGATGGGTGCTTTTTCGTTATTTTTTCTACCGAATAGCCGAAATAAGTAGATCCAAATCTTTAAACGGAATGCCATATGTATCGCTTAAAAATTTATTGGTGAGCATTCCTTTATATAAATAAACCCCCTTTCTAACTCCCTCGTCCATTTTTATAAGATTGTTGATACCGGCTTCTCTCCCAATATTCAACATTAGCGGTGCAAAGATGTTATTTAATGCAATAGAAGCCGTTTGAGAAACCCTAGAAGCAATGTTTGGCACACAATAATGTATCACTCCATACTTTTCAAAAATTGGGAAGTCATGATTTGTTACCTCAGATGTTTCGAAACAACCACCTTGATCAATACTTACATCAATTATTACCGAACCTTGTTTCATGCATTGCACTAAATCGTCACTTACCATACATGGAGTTCTGCCATGAGGAGCTCGTACCGCTCCTATCGCTACATCTGCAGTAAGCAATGCCTCTCGCAAGGCATCGGGTTGAATTACAGATGTAAATAGTTTTTGTCCAATTTGGTTTTGAAGTCGTCTCAGCTTATATGTGTTTTCATCAAAAACTTTTACGGTAGCTCCTAATCCAATGGCTGCTCTAGTAGCATATTCACCCACACTTCCAGCACCAATTATGACTACCTCACTCGGTTTCACCCCTGGTATTCCTCCAAGCATAGAGCCTACCCCATTGTTTACCTTACTCAAATACTCTGCGGCAATTAATACTGATGTATTACCAGCTATTTCGCCCATTGCAGTAACAAGCGGAAAGCTACCATCCGCTCCTCGCAAATAATCCCATGCAATAGCTGTAATTTTTTTATCGATAAGTTTTCTTAAAAAATCTTCGGGCTGTATGGATAATTGCAATGCCGAAATCAATAATGATTTGCGTGTCATTAACTTTATTTCATCTAGAGATGGTGGCTCTACTTTTAAAACAACCTGTGCTTGAAAAACCTCCTTTGCTGATTCTACAATTCGCGCACCAGATTCACTGTATTCATGATCAGAAAATCCGGCAGATTCTCCTGCATTCATTTCTACCCACACTTCATGGCCGTTATTAGTTAATACCTGAACTCCAGAAGGAGAAAGCCCTACACGATTCTCTTGAAAAGATGTTTCTTTTGGAATACCAATGAATAGTCTTCTATCCGCATTTTTTATTGCAAACAATTGCTCTTTAGGCATTAAAGATGCCTGTTGGCTTAAACTTTTCAATGGATTTTCTTCTTCCGTCATTACCAAATAATTTTAATATCACGTTTATCCCCCATTCCGTTTATGTGAAATTCAACAGCATCATTGGGTAAAAGATTGGCAATTTTTTCTGGCCATTCAATTAAACAAACGTTGCCGCTATAAAGATAATCTTCATAACCTAAATCATAGGCTTCCATTTCCGATTTTAATCGATAGAAATCAAAATGATAAACCAATTCTTTATTCTTTCTTTCATATTCGTTTACTATTGCAAAGGTGGGGCTACTTGTTTGGTCTTTCACTTCTAGTGTTTCACACAGCAAATTAATGAAAGTCGTTTTACCTGCACCCATATGTCCAAAAAACAAAACCACTTTATGCGTTTGTAATATTTTCACCACTTCCTCAGCAATACTCTGTAAATTAGAAAGTGTTACCTGACTATACTCTTTTACCATTGTTAAAATCTCTAACTACAAATCCCTTTAAATCTCCTTTTTCAATGTTGAAAATTTCTTAGAATAACTACTCACTTTTTTCTGCTATTCCTTCTATTTCAATTTAGCAAACGTAACAATCAATTTTCAAAGGTCTGCCCTATCCAATATTACTACATACAACTCATTGATGATAGTTGGTTCTAAATAAAAACGTGCTATAACCACTAATCTTTACATGTTATCACCTTTTCTAATAAATAACCTTGAATACTTCACTTTCACTAATTTCTTTTTTAGCATAAAAAACACAGGAATAGCAATAAAGGCAAGATCCCATAATACAGGTTCTATAAAAACCAATATTGCAGCCACAGTTGCTAAAGCAGGTTCGGTAAGAATTTGAGTTTTCGCTTCCTTAATAGATTCTTTGGTTACAGAATCATGAATTAGCGCATGTTTAGGATTGCTTGCATAATTGAAAGATAAGTAAGAAAACAAACCTATAAAAATCATGTTTAAACTAAAAAACACCTTTATAGCTTCATTATCAGGAAAATCGGTTACATATGAATTCCAAAAAGGAACAAGCATGATGAAGGCTAAAAACAGAATTTGAAACCACATATATGTTTGGTCTACTTTTATAGTTACACCAAAATGCTCTAGGTGTTTCATCCAATAAACAGCTACTACAATGAAGGAGATAAAAAAGGCTCCCATTCCACCGAGCTGTTTTAAAATAAATGTTCCTAATTCGGAGGTATTGGTTATTTCGCCTAAGGCTGGGATTTCCAAATTAAAAATCATAATCGTCATCGCAGATGCAAAAACAATATCGGCTAGAAACCGCATCCTAGTCCTCCAATCTCGCACTTCAAAATCTTCTATATCATGACCCATAAAGCCCCTTACAATTAACAGGGTATTATCCCTTCAAAAACCTAATTCTTACAATCTATAACCTAAACTCCATTCAATATAATCGGCAGTACCAAAATTATAGGCCCGTAGACCAACCCC
>JBMYWA010000075.1:0-10582 GCA_049606935.1 Salibacteraceae bacterium | reverse complement strand
GCTTTTGCGCTATTTACGGTTACTGAATCAGAGTTGGAGGTAAGATAGATAAATGGAATTGAATAATGATCGTTAATATGGTTGGCTACATCAATTCCGCTTTTTACTCCTTCTAAGTTTACGTCTAAAATGGCTAAATCCGGAACTTCAACTTCTAGCTCCTCTATGGCTTCTTCAAAATTTGAGGCAGGACCCACAACTTCATAACCTAAGTTTTCGAGAATTAAGGTAAGATTCATGGCAATTACCATTTCATCCTCTACCACCAATATTTTCATTTTTTCTGCCATTTATACAATAGTAAATGATTTCCCTCTAAATGAAACAATAAACTCGGCACCGTGGTTATTTCGGAATGCTAGTTTACCATTCAACTGTTTACTTAAGTTGGTTACCAATTTTAATCCCAAGCTTTTTGATTTTTTTATTTCAAATTCGCTAGGCATACCTTTTCCGTTATCCGAAATGGTTAATTGATACTCCTCGTGTTGAATTGGGGTTAAGGTTATATAAATTACGGGATCCAAAACATCTTGTACTCCATATTTTAATGAGTTGGTAAATAGCTCGGTGATTATTAAGCCTAGGGGTATGGATGTGTCAATATCAAATTTCAATTTATCAGGTATTTCAATATTAATTTTCACTTTTTCGGACTCACTAAAGCTACTTCTAATTTGATGCGTGAGTTTATGAATGTAATCCTTAAAGTAAATGTTGCCAGCATCTTCGTTTTGATAGAGCATTTGATGAATCATGGCCATTGAATTTACTCTATTTTTTCCATCATTAATGGCCAACTTAACTTGGTCATCGGTAATGGAATTGGATTGCAAGTCTAACAAACTCCATATTATTTGCAAGTTGTTTTTTACCCGATGGTGAATCTCTTTGAGTAAAACCTCTTTTTCTTCTTTTTGTTGGCTAATTAATTGGTTCTTAGATGCCAATTCGATATTGGTTTTTTGTTGCTTTTGGTAAAGTTTGTAAATAACCCCAACAAAAAATAAGGTGACTATAAAGCCACCAATTAATAACCAAATGATGATTTTTTGCTTCTTTTGGAGTTGACTTCCCTGTGCTAATTGACTGGACTTTAAATCATTTGCTTTATTCAAGAAGGCAATCTCAATTTCCTTTTTTTCGGTTTCAAATTTGGTTCTTTGTTCAGCTAATGCTTCCGTTTGCTCTTCGTTGAATAACGAGTCTTGCAGCTGCATATAGGTGCTGCCATATTTAACCGCTAAATCATTTCTTTTAAGTAATGAATAGGTGTTGAATAATGTTTTTGAAACTCGAATCTCTTCTTTTAATAAGCCTGTAGATAGAGATACATCATGAGCTTCTAAAGCCATTTTTTCTATTTGAAGAAGCTCCTCTTGGGTAGGGTTTCCAATTAACATGGAGTTGCACTGTGCATTCAGTAAGTGTATTTTAAGTCGTGGGCTTCCATGTGATGGAAAATACACCAAAGCTAATTTTAAACTGTCCTGGGCAGCTTTTTCCTTGCCTAGTATAGTAAGCACTTCGCTGGTTGACATGTAATATCGAGATAAATGGTTAGAATCATTTAATTCTTCAAATACCATTTTTGCTTTTTTGTAATATATAAAAGTGCTATCATACAAGCTATCTGACGCAAAAGCATCTCCCGCATTTTTTAAGGAAAGTCCCATACCTATCAATGAGCCCTGTTCTTTGCTATGTTGATACCCTAACTTAAAATATTTGATGGATTCTGCATTGTTGCCCGTATTATGGTAATTTACCCCTAGATTAATGTATCCTGAATTCAAATTGTCGGGAGCGTATTTTTCTTTTTCTTTTACCGCTAGCAGCGTATATTCAATGGCTTTTTCAAGTTTTCCAGTATATTGATAGGCCAGCCCAAGGTTGTTGTAAATTTTATGTAAAAAAATGGTGTCATTTATATCGATGGCATAGGTTTCTGCTTGGTGTAAGTAGTACATGGCACTGTCTAAATTTTCAAAATTCATCCAATACGTGCCCTGGGTGAATTTACAGCTTACAACCCCTTCGGTATGGTTGGCCTTTTGATAATAGACTTCAGACTGGTTTAAAAAGGTGAAACAGGTATCGGACCATAACTGGTAGTGGGTTAACATGCCCATGGAGAAATACACATCTCCCATTTTTTTATTCCACCCGTTAAGAGCTGCTATTTCATAAGCTTTGCTATAATATTCAAAACTAGAGTCAGTGTTTGATGTTTCAAACTTAATAGCAATTGTGTACATAATCTTATATCTAGCACTATCGGTTTTAACTCGATGTAGCTCTGAAAAGAGGGAGTCTACATTACTCGCTTGCCCTGTGAATATGCATGCAAGTAGTAAAAACAGACTTAAAACTGAGGGATTGAAAACCCTCCATTTTAATAATGGATGCATAGTTTAGTTGTTGTTGAGGTCAAAACTAAATCTATAAATTGAATTAGTTTTTAGGTAATGGTTTATTTATCATCGCTAATGGTTTAAATCTAACTCCTCGCTAGGGTCCCAAAAAACATCTTTGAAATTTACAATTTTGTCATCGGTTACTTGAATACCTTCTGCTTCCAGTTTTTCTTGCATTAAAGTTGGCGTTGCAAAATGGTTTTTACCCGATAAAACACCCAATCTGTTCACTACCCGATGAGCCGGAATATCGCCATCGGTTTTCAAACAGCCGTTCATGGCCCAGCCCACCATCCTAGCCGATCTTGCCGAACCCAAATACTTGCCAATAGCGCCATAATTGGTCACCCTGCCATGAGGAATAAGGCGCGCTACCTGATATACTTTATCAAAGAAGTCTTTGTTTTTTTCAGAAAGCTTAATGGTGGTCATGTTATGAAATTCTAAATCGAAGATACTTAATTACATGACCAATTTCCGAAAATTTTTCTTCGTAGTACGTTTTAGTTTGAAGAATATCACGCAATTTTTCGTCTTCCACTTTATCTAAATCGGCATAAATATCGTGCGAACAGAATTCTAAAGTATACCCGTGTTCTTCAATTTGCTCTAAGGTATAATTAAAGAAAAAGTCGTTATCATGTTTTAAGTGAATAACTGCTCCGGGTTTTAAAAACTCTTTATATCTATTAATAAAAAGAGGAGCGGTTAATCTTTTACGAGCTCTGTTTTTTTGGGGTTGAGGGTCTGGGAAAGTGATCCAAACTTCGTCTACTTCATCCTTTTCAAAAAACGAGGTGATAAAATCAATTCTGGTACGTAAAAAGCCAGCGTTATTTAAACCCTCATCTAAGGCAATTTTTGCCCCTTTCCATAATCGAGCGCCCTTAATGTCAACTCCTAAGTAATTGATATTTGGGTTTTGACGTGATAAGGCAACGGTGTACTCACCACCACCACAGGCTAATTCTAATACTAACGGATGGTCGTTTTTATAAAATTCTTTTCGCCAGTTTCCTTGTACGGGATGTTTTAAAATAGCGCCCCCATTATTTTCGTCAATCACGTCTTTTAATGACGGTTCCATTACGTTTTCAAATTCGGCACAATCGGCAAATCGTTTCAGCTTATTTTTATTCGACATCCTGTAAAAAAATTTGTGCAAAAATAAGGGAGTGAGTTGGAAGTGCGAAGTGGCTACCATTAAGTATTTTTGAGCAACTTGAAGAAAAATATTTTAATAGCGCCACTAAATTGGGGATTGGGACATGCTTCTAGATGCGTACCTATTATTAACGGGTTTTTGGCGCTAGGGCATCATGTGATTTTGGCTTCTGATGGAGATGCAAAAAAAATGCTAGAAAAGGAATTTCCAAGTTTGATAATAGAATCTCTTCCAAGTTACAACATCACGTACCCTAAAAATGAATTTTTTGCTTGGCACATGGCTAAAAAACTCCCAAGTATTTTGGCTGCCATAAAGCAAGAACACCAATTATTAAAAAAACTCATTGTCAGGCATAATTTAAATGTTGTTGTCTCAGATAATCGGTACGGGATGTATTCCGATAAAGTAAAATCAATAATCATCACCCATCAACTACAGTTAAAAGCCCCAGTATTTGAAAAAATGATTTCGAATGTTATTCAAAACAAGCTTCTAAATTTTGATGTTGTTTGGGTACCCGATGTTGAAAATGAAAATAATTTATCTGGAGAGCTGAGTCATGGTGATTGGTCACAAATAGATCCGGTTTATATAGGCGGCCTCAGTAGAATGACAGAGATTAGCTCTATTCCCATTTCCAATGACCAATTGGATGAAGGGTTTATATTGGCTATTATTTCAGGGCCAGAGCCCCAGCGAACAAAATTTGAAAAAATCATTTTTGAACAAGCCAAAGAATTAAATGAACAGGTGGTAATAGTTGGAGGCTCCTTTGCGAAAAAAGAAACCACAATGAAAGGTAATATTCTATCTATTCCATTCGCAAAGTCTGGTCAAATTAAATGGTTAATTCAAAAAAGTAATGCAGTAGTTTCTAGGTCTGGATATTCTACTATTATGGATCTATGCGCATTGAAAAAATGTGCCATTTTAGTGCCTACTCCGGGGCAAACAGAGCAAGAATATTTGGTAAGGCATTTAAAAACCAGGAATATTTTTGTAAGTCAAAATCAATTTGATTTTGACTTACAAAAGGCATTGACGCAAGTAAATAGTTTGCATTGGAATTGGGAGTTTAATGGTTTGCAGGAAAACACACAACTTAAAGAAGTTTTAACGCACATTTAACCACTTTCTACATCAACAGTACTACGTGTAAAAACAATATTTGCACCTCTTTAAGGAAAGTCTAAGATTTTAACTTTGCTAGTTAGGTCATAATTGTATAGTATGACTGTTAATAGTTGACAAACACCACTTTATGTTTCTAAAGAATACCATTCTTTTTTCATCTTTCGTTATTGCTTTTTCGATGCAAATATTTGCTACCGAAACAGATACTACCCATTCAAACACGTTTGTAATTGATAAAGGCGATGAAGTTGTTTATACGCTTGATCATATGGCTCGAATTCCATATCTAGAAATGAGCGAATTTGATACCAGTGTAGCGAATTTAAATGTTTACGGTTATCCCTCTGACAGTGTTCCAATATTTGATAGTGCACATTATGCAACAATTTTAGACTCTATGGATCAGTTAACTCCATTTGATTTGGTGTATAATGATAGAACAGCCGCTTTCATAAGGTTGTATTCCATTAAACGAAGAAAGCAAACAGCTAGATTGTTAGGACTGCAGCATTATTATTTTCCTATGATGGAAGAAATGTTGGCTAAATATGAAATGCCATTGGAGTTAAAATATTTGGCGGTAATTGAATCCGGGTTGAACCCTAAAGCACGCTCACACGCTGGGGCGGTTGGGTTGTGGCAGTTTATGTATGCCACCGGAAAGATGCACGGTCTGCATCAAAATTCGTATATGGATGAACGTATGGATCCAATAAAATCTACGGATGCCGCATGTAGATATCTAAAGTACTTGTACAAGATGTACAACAAATGGGATTTAGCCTTAGCAGCTTACAATTGTGGCCCAGGGAATGTAAACCGAGCCATGCGAAGATCAGGATCAACCGATGGGAACTATTGGGATTTATACCCCTATTTACCTAGAGAAACTAGAGGATATGTACCTGCTTTTATTGCGGTAAACTATGTGATGAATAATGCATCAGCACATAATATTTATCCGGTAATGCCAAAGTCTACCTATTTTGAAATGGACACGGTACATGTAAGTCAATTCATTGAATTTGATCAGCTAGCCAAAAACTTGGATATGCAGGTGGGAGACATTGCGTACTTTAATCCTACCTATAAATTAAATACAATACCGGCATATAATAACAAAACCTCTATACTGTATTTACCCCATCAAAAAGCGCAGCTATTTGTACAAAATGAGGATAGCATTTACGCTTTAGCCAAAAAAGAAAAACCAAATCAGGGAAAGACGGTAAAGAAGTTTAGCGAGGACAGAGTGGTATATACCGTTCGCTCTGGTGATTATTTGGGTAAAATTGCCAATCGATATCGCGTAAGCGTTTCCAGTATTATGAAATGGAACGGACTGCGAAGCAACAAGCTAAGAATTGGACAGAAATTAGTTATTTATCCGAGCAGTAAGTACAAAGCTGTAACCAAAACAAAGAGTTCAACTCCTAAAAAAGTGGTGACAACTAAAAATGCCAAATACGCCTATTACAAAATTCAAAGGGGTGATACGTTATGGGATATTGCAAAAACTCAGAATGTTAGTATTGAAAATTTAAAATCTTGGAATCACAACTTGAGCGAAAAGAATTTAAAAGTTGGCACGAAAATTATTATAGGTACGGTGTAAATAAAAGTGTGAATTATGAAGTACATTAAAAAAGCGGGCTTTATTTTTTCTTTGTTATTGGTGGTACTAAATGCCTGTAAAGAAGAAAAGAAAAACGAAATGTTCATGTCGGTTTCTGGTAATCCAGGGGAGTTGATAATTGTGGCAACGGAGCCACAGTGGGACGGATTAATTGGAGAAACATGTAGAGAGCATTTTGAGAAACCGGTGTATGGAATGCCTCAACAAGAACCCTTATTTGATTTAGTGAGAACAAATTACTCAGATTTTGAACGCGTATTTAAAACCTTTCGTAATGTATTAATTGTTGAAATTGATACCACAAGATTTAGTAAACCAAACATCGAGTATAGAAAAGATGTATTTGCAAAAGGGCAACTAGTAATACGTTTAGAAGCAAGTTCTAGAGATGAAATAGTAGAGTTGATTAACACCCATTCCAAGCAAATTATTCGAGTAGTACAAACCAAAGAATTAAATAGACTAGGTGCAAAATTTAAGGCTAAACCGAATAAAAAAGCGCAAAAATCTATTCTTTCTAATTTAGGAATAAAAGTCACCATTCCTAAGGAGGCTGTATTAGCAAGTATTGATTCAAGTCATGCCTGGGTTAGGTTAGAGCGTGAAAAACTCAAAGGAGGGTATCAACACCAAATAAGTCAAGGGTTATTGATTTTTAAATACCCTTATCAAGCCAAGCAACAATTTTTAGATAGTGAATTATTTAAAATGCGTGATGCTAAATTAAAAAAGCACATTCAAGGAACGGTTGAAGGTAGCTATTTAACTACCGAATATCGATACTATCCTCCTGTGACTAAGGAGGTTGATTACAACGGTCATTTTGCAAAAGAGATTCATGGCCTTTGGCGAATGGAAGGAGACTTTATGGGAGGACCGATGGCAACATATTTTGTTTTGAATGAAGAAGAAGGAATGATTTATTGTATTTCTGGATATGCTTTTGCTCCTCAATTTAAAAAAAGAGAATATTATAGAGAAATTGAAGCGGTGGCTAAATCTGTTAAGTTTTAACTCTAATTTTTCAATGGTGATGGCTTTTTACTTATTGGGTAGGTGAGTTTTGTTACCATGTTTTTATTAAGTGTAATCTAGTTTTGTGGTAAACAAAAAAGAATGAGAAAAGTAATTGTAGCTTTATTCTTATCCGTATTATTAATATCTTGTACAGATGAGGTTGTAAATAGTCCAAAAAACCATGCTATTAATTCTGATTCAAATGCCTTGTATGAGCAAATGGCAAAAGGTTTTCAAGTAATGGAGTCTACTTGTATTTCATGTCATGATCACAATCCGGTTCCCGAAAACAAAGTCGCTCCCTCATTTTCTGAAGTAAAAAGAGCTTACATTAATAAGGCGGCTGATTTCGATTCCTTTAAAAAAATACTTACTGATTTTGTGAAAAACCCAGGGTCTTCAAATGCGATCATGAAAGAGGCGGTGGATAATTATGGAGTCATGCCTAAGTTTGATATTTCTGAAGAGGAGGCAAATAATCTTGCGGTATACCTTTTCAATTCTCCACTGGAAAACGAGGGCTGGTACGAGGTGTTTTATTCTTTAGATAAAGAAAATTTCGGTAATCGTAAGCAGGAACTATCCTACCTTGAATTAGGTAAGAAAAACGCACTCTCTACCAAAGCCGTTTTAGGAAAAAATCTTAAAGGAACAATTAAGAATAAGGGAACAAAGGCTGCCGTTAGTTTTTGTAACTCGAAAGCTTACCCGCTTACAGATAGTATGTCGATAGAACTAAATGCGCATATAAAAAGGGTTTCTGATCAACCTCGAAACCCCAATAATCAAGCAAATTATACGGAGTTGGAATACATTAAAGAAGCAAAGCAAATTCTAGCTATAGGAGAAAAAATAAAACCTCAAATGCAAGAAATGGAAGGTAAAATGGTAGGTTATTATCCAATTACTACCAATGGCATGTGTTTGCAATGTCATGGTCAACCTAATACGCAGATTAAACCCGAGGTATTGCAAAACATTAAGGATTTATACCCAAATGATTTAGCTACTGGGTATGGTGAAAACGAATTGAGAGGTATTTGGGTGGTAACGATGGATGTAGCAAATTAAGATTGAAAATGCTTCCAAACAATTTGAGCCTTGGCTTCACCAATTATAACGGATAATTCGTCTTTTGTAGCTTCCTTTACTCGCTTTACAGATCCAATATGGGTAAGCAACTCTTGTGCAGTTTTGGGTCCAATTCCTTTAATTTCATGAAGCTCACTCTTAACAATAGATTTTCCACGCTGGTTTCGGTGATGTGTAATTCCAAATCGGTGGGCTTCGTTACGTAGAAATTGAATCACTTTTAAACTTTCAGATCGCTTGTCCAGGTAAATTGGAATAGAATCCCCTGGGAAATAAATTTCCTCCAATCTTTTAGCAATTCCAATAACCGCAATTTTTCCCATTAACCCTAGTCGTTCTAAACTGTTTACTGCAGAATGTAATTGTCCCTTTCCGCCATCAATAACAATGAGCTGGGGCAATGGTTCACCTTCTCTAAGAAGTCTGCTATATCTTCGTTCTACAACTTCCTCCATAGATGCGTAATCATCAGGGCCAACTACCGTTTTTATATTAAAATGACGGTAGTCCTTTTTAGAGGGTTTGGCATTTTTAAAAACCACACAAGCCGCAACCGGAAACTCACCTTGGATGTTCGAATTATCAAAGCATTCAATATGGGTAGGGAGTTCTTTTAATCGAATGTCTTTTTGAATCTGGGCCATTACTCTTTTAGAGTGTGCATCAGGATCTACTTTTTCCATGGCCTTGTATCGGTCCATCATAAAGTATTTCGCATTCCGTAAAGACATGTCAATCAATTTCTTTTTATCTCCGATTTTTGGAACAGAAACGGTGACGTTTTCAATGGGTAAATCAATAGGTTGTGAAAGAAATATTTCTTTCGATGTACTTTCAAATTTTTGTCGAATTTCAGCAATGCCCATGGCCAATAATTCTTCGTCTGTTTCTTCTAGCTTTTTCTTTATTTCCAATGTGTGCAATTGCACTACGGCACCACTATTTATCTTTAAAAAATTGACATAACCACCGTAACTGTCCGATACGATACTAAAAACATCCACATCATGAATCTTGTAATTCACTACCGTAGATTTTGCTTGATAATTTTCTAGTAAACCAATGCGTTCCTTTAATTCTTGCGCTTTTTCAAACTCAAGTTCTTCGGCAAATCCGTTCATGGTTTGCTTTAAATCTTTAGTAAGATCTCCTAAATTTCCTTTAAGAATATGTCTTATTTCGGCAATACTTTGATCATAGGCTGCTTCGCTTTGTTTGTTCTCGCATCCGCCCAAACAGTTTCCAATATGGTATTCTAAACACAATCGGTATTTTTTGTTTGCTATGTTGGTTTGCGATAAATTATAAGAACAAGTTCTTAATTTATACAGCTTTCCAATGATTCCAAGAACAGTATGCATCATTTTTACGGATGCGTATGGACCATAATATTCTGAGCCATCTTTAATCACATTTCGGGTAGAAAAAACACGTGGAAATGGTTCGTTTTTAATGCAAATCCATGGGTAAGTTTTGTCATCTCTAAGAGCCACGTTATAGTGTGGCTGATGCTTTTTGATCAATGAATTTTCTAGAAGTAGTGCATCATACTCAGAGTCTACTACAATAAATTCAATATGATCTATTTTCCGAACCAGTAATTTGGTCTTGTGGTTTTCGTACTTGATTTTATTGAAATAGGAGGATACCCGATTCTTTAAATACTTGGCTTTTCCTACATAAAGAATTTTCCGGTCTTTATCATAAAACCGATACACACCTGGCTTTTTTGGCAAGCGTTTAACTATCTCTTTAATGTGTTCAGGAGTTTCCATGCAAGAACCACGAAGTTAACCTTTCGGCTCTTGGGATGTATGTAATTTTAGGTTAAAATTTTTATAATATGTAAGAGTGGAAATCACTCTTTAAATACTTTAACCGATTGAGAACCTAACTCTGAACTGACTTGGAGTAAATACATACCTTTTGGGAGTGTGCCTAAATCAAAAGTGGTATGAGCGGTGTTGAACACTTGCTTATGTGCTAACTCTACTCCTGCAATTGAAAATACTTTAAGGGTTGTTTTTGTGCTTTGCTGAAAATCAACACTGATGGAGTTGGTCGTGGGGTTGGGGTAAATTTTCACATCCAACTCTGCCACTGGTTTATTTATATATT
>JBMYWA010000074.1:0-10821 GCA_049606935.1 Salibacteraceae bacterium | reverse complement strand
CGCATCGGGGAGAAACGCGGTAGGTTATGAATACTGCAATTTACATTGTTTGGGTAAAATGGGCACTGCCAAAAACCTGTAGATTATATGGTTTTTATCCACAATTATTTTGAGTTTGGGTGTCGGACCACAACACTTTAGTTGCCAAATCGGTTTTTCAAAATTTCATTTCATAAAAGCGGCTAGCATTCTTAAAAACTAGTTACCAAGAGGTTTTTCTTGGATCTTAGGGCCACTAGCATTTTTTATTAGCGCACAAAACACATTTAACTCACTAACCAACAATTATTTAACGTGTGTTAATAAATGTGAAATGCAAATAACCCATTTGATTTACACCCACTCAAAATGCCAATCGTACCGTTAAAAACAAACTCATTGTAAACAGTCATACCGCTACATATTTTGGTCGGTAAATACATAAAACAGTATGGATAAACGGATAGAAAAGAATAAGTTTTCATTCAAAAAATGGCATTTCATTGTTATGTTTTCAGTAGTGCTTGTTGGGGTTTCTTACCTGGTATTTAACACTAATTCAAATGCCATGTATTACCCCAAAGATCAATTGCTTTTTGGCACCATAACGCAAGGACCTTTTTCTGAATCTATTTCTACCAACGGCATTGTAATTCCTAGTCAAACCATTCAAATTGATGCCTTTGAAGGAGGCGTTATTGAAGAAATTTATGCCGAAAATGGCCAAGAGGTGGTGCAAGGCACTCCCCTATTAAAGTTAACCAACACCGCACTATCTCTAGATTTTATGAATAGAGAAACGCAAATAATTGAGCAGATTAACAATTTACGAAACACCAGAATAAACCTAGAACAAAACAAACGTAATGTAGAAGAACAACTGGTTGATATTACCTATGAGTTGCAACAACAAGAAGCTCAATACACCAGAGATAGCGCATTATACGCTGAAGGAGTTACTCCTATTTCTGAATTTGAAGCTAGTAAAAACTACATCCAGTACCTGGAAAACAAACAACAAATTTTACTTGATCGCACCAAAACAGATGAGCAATACAGAGCCAGCCAATTGCACCGTATAGATAATTCTATTCAGTTAATGGAACGCAACCTAGAAGCCGTAAGAAATAGTTTAAATCAACTTTCGGTTACAGCACCATTAACAGGTCAACTCAATTCATTTCAGCATGAATTAGGCGCTACTATAAGAAAAGGAGAAAGCATTGGTAGAATTGACATTTTAGACTCTTTTCATATTCGTGCTTTGGTAGATCAGTATTATTTAAATCAAATACAGCTCCAGCAGAACGCCCATATAAAGTTAGATGGAAAAACCACCCAATTATCGGTGGCCAAAATATTTCCTACGGTGACTAATAACCAATTTGAAATTCATTTTAAGTTTCAAAGTCACCCACCCCCAAATTTAAGACGTGGCCAAAGTGCCCCTTTAAAAATTAATTTGAGCAAAGAAGGCAATGCAGTGCTCCTACCAAAAGGGGCCTTTTACTCTACTGGAGGTGGTAAATATGTGTTTGTGGTTAAGGGTAACGAAGCACATAAAACAGCAGTTAAACTAGGTCGTCAGAACGATAAATACATTGAGGTAATAACAGGGCTACAACCCAACGACCAGGTTATTATTTCTCCGTACACCAACTTTAAAAACAACGAATTAATTCTCATTCAATAAAACTAAATCATGATCAGAACAAATAGCTTAACAAAGGTTTTTACTACCGAAGAAATTGAAACTACGGCATTAAAAAATATCAATCTACTCATTGACAAAGGTGAGTTTGTAGCCATTATGGGAGAATCGGGTTGCGGAAAATCCACATTATTAAATACTCTTGGCCTTTTAGATTCTATTACTAGTGGCAGTTTATTATTTAATGGTACAGATGTTAGTCGCTACAAAGAATCCGAAAGAGCCTCCTTACGTAAAAGCAACATTGGTTTTATATTTCAAAATTTCAATTTGATTGATGATTTAACGGTGTTTGAAAACGTAGAATTACCATTAACCTATCAAAAAATTGAAAAATCTAAGCGTAAAGAAATGGTGAATCAAACGCTTAAAAAAATCAACATGGGTCACCGGGCCAATCACTTTCCGTTACAACTATCGGGTGGTCAGCAACAAAGAGTAGCCATTGCCAGAGCTATTGTGCATGAGCCCAAACTACTTTTAGCCGATGAGCCCACGGGTAACCTAGATTCAAAAAACGGTACAGATGTAATGAATTTATTGACCCATTTAAATACCGAAGGATCTACTATTATCATGGTTACTCACTCCGATAGAGATGCCCAGTATGCTCACCGAAAAATTAACCTCTATGATGGTGAAATAGTTAAATCATCACATCCTCAAAATGCGTAATTATGAAGACTTCTCAATTCATACCGTTTTTACGATTTCTTAAAAATAATAAGCTCTACACCAGTATTAGCGTTATTGGCCTTGGAATTGGCATGGCCTCGTGTATACTGATTGGTTTGTATATAAATAACGAATACAGTTACGATCAATACCATGAAAAAAAGGATCGTATATACCGACTCACTTCAAAGCTTGATTTTAACGGGGTTATTGATGCTGCACTCACCAATTTACCAACGGGTCCTACGCTATTACAAGATTATCCGGAAGTAGAATCATTTGTACGTTTTAGAAGGTTTGGCAACGAAGTACAGTTCAAAGTAAATCAGGATATTTTTCCTACTTCTCATGTTTGGATTGTAGATTCTACCGTGTTTGATGTTTTTAGTTATCCATTAGTAAAAGGAAACCCCAAAACAGCGCTTGTAAAACCCAATAGTATGGTAATTAACCAAACTACTGCTAACCGACTATTTGAAAACGGACAGGCTATTGGGCAAAGCATTAAGGTGAATAATAGTATGTATGAGGTGACCGCCATTATGGAAGATATTCCCGTACAAAGCGATATGCCAATAAATGCATTAATTAGCCTATCCTCTCTTCCACAGCGTTTTATGGATGCCCATAATCAAGATTGGTTTAGAATTGGGTTTTATACCTTTTTGTTATTTAAACATCCAGTAGACATACCCGATTTTGAAAGCAAATTAATTGATTTTGAGAAAAAATATGTGCAGCCATGGAGTGCAGAAAACCAAATTGTAGCCTCATTAACCTATGCCATCACTCCTATTTCAGAATTGCATTTTGACAATACCAAGGAGTATGATCAGCCCAAAGGGAATAAAATATATTTACTGATATTCTTCATTTTGGCCGCATTCTTACTGTTGATTTCTATCATAAACTACATCAATTTAAATTTAGCTCAAGGCAGTAAAAGATCTAAGGAAGTGGGCATTAGAAAAACTGCAGGCGCGCAGCAAAGTGAAATTTTTAAACAATTTATTTCCGAATCGTTCTTACTTTCCACTTTGGCATTAATCATTGGTTTGTTTTTGGTTTGGGCCTCCCTTCCATTTTTTAACCGCTTAATTCAAGTGCAGTTATCTATTGGCGAATTAGTAACTCCAGGATTTATTATTTCGGCTTTGACTATTTTCATTTTGGTGACTTTACTGGCTAACTCTTATCCAGCCATACTTTTATCACGGTTAAATCCTATTCAAGTGTTAAAGGGAAACTCTGTTAAAGGAACAGATACCAGAAAGCTAAACAATAGCCTTTTATTTATTCAGTTTCTTTTCTCTCTGTTCATGATTTCGGGAACCATTATGGTTCAAAAACAAATGAATTTCATTGCCGATTACTCTTTAGGTTTTGATAAAAATCAAATTGTTTCTATTCAATTACCGCGCGACACTGCGGTGCTTAACCAAGTAAACCCTTGGTTGAACACCATGAAAAACCAAGCAAACGTGGTAGCTACCAGCAAAACCAGAATGCCAAATGGAGACAATTCGGGGCAATTGATGTTTCGGGTAGAGAAAGACGAAAAGATGGTGGAACAAACCATTAACTACTTATTTGTGGACGAACAATTTTTAGAAGTTTTAAACTTGAATTTAGAATCGGGTCGTAATTTCAATAAAGACATTGCCACCGATGCCCAGCAGGCCTTTATTGTAAACAAAACAGCGGCAGAAACCTTTGGATGGTATAACGATGCGGTAGACAAAAGAGTGCAATGGGGTTTATTACCCAATGGGCAAGCCGAAAATGATGGAAAAGTCATTGGTGTAGTAGATGATTTTATTTTTCAGTCTTTACACAATGAGTTGGTACCCTTAGTTTTATGTTTCAATCCCAACGGAGGCAACTCTATGGCTATTCGTTACAACACAGAAACTTTAGGTCCAGAAATTTTGAAAATTCAGGATAAATGGAATGAATTAGCAGGTGGTTATCCGTTGCAATACGATGTGCTTTCTACTTCAATTTCAAACAATTACCAAACGGAAAGCAGATTACAGGACATTCTGTCTTATTTCAGCTACATCGCCATATCATTGGCTTTAATAGGGCTTTTTGCCTTAGTCACTTTTAGCTTACAAAGAAGATGGAAAGAAATTGGATTACGTAAGGTATTAGGCGCAGACAATACCCAATTGGCTTGGTTAATTGGCAAACAATTTGGAATGCTTCTACTGGCCGCTTTTGTGGTATCTACCCCGTTGGGTTGGATGGCTTTACAAGATTGGTTGAGTGGTTTTGCTTACAAAACCAGTATAGGTATTCTACCTTTTTTAGGAGCCCTTACCATTCTTGGAAGTTTGTCTTTAATAACGGTAAGCTACCATGTGTGGCGAATAAGCAGACTTGACCCAGTAAAAGCTTTACGAACCGAATAAAACAAAAATCCTCCCTCATTTTCTTATTGAGGGAGGTTTTATTCATCTACTCTACTCCTATCCAAATTTCGGCTTCGCCATTAGTGGGATCAATGGCTTTATCTCCATAAACTTCAATATCGGTTTTATAGGTCCTTTTTAAGTCGCTTTTCCAAATTTCCATCCATGTATCAAAAATGGCATTTTTGGTTAAGTTGCCCTTTGCTGTAAAGGCTTCATAGGTGGCTACTGGAATGGTACGAACCGATAAACCTTCAGGAATGTTGTGGGTAGAGTTCACTTCAAACCCCAACATCATGGTGTATGGCTTGGTGTGATCTCCTTCGTAATCGGTGTACAGGGCATACATAGTGTTACACGTCAAATCAGGTAATTTTGAAGCCAAATTTGCCGCCATAAATTCCGCCCATAATTGAGGTATAGCCACTTCTGCTTGACCTGCATCATTACTCGTTCTAATTTCCATTCCGGCAATAAGCATGTCTTTTGAAATTGTCTTTTTCATTCTTTAAATTTTTAGGTTTGCACAAATCTAAAAGCCAAAAAGACAGATGATGTCAAGGGTGAAAATTGTAATTGTTTAATAAAAGTTGCTCTCCGCTACAAATCGGTTAAACCACTAAGTTTCTTTATCATTTTTCAAAGTACAACTAACTTAAAGTGCTAGCTTATATTGGTTTAGGGTAATTACTTTTATTTCTATTTGAATTATCTGGCAGTATTTATTTCACCCTAAACCAAATAGAGCCATTCTTGGTAGAAAACTTTTGTAAATTTCCTTTATCTGTTAATTGATTCAATACCTCTTCACTTTCTTTTCTGGGAGTTCCTGAAAGCACGGAAAACTCTTTTGCAGTAAGGGAAGGATATATAGAAAACAGTGTTTCCCAGTTTTTGCTGTATTCCCCTTTTGTTAAGGTAGGATTAGCCTTTAAAATAGCCGCTTCGTAAAGAGCGTAGGGTTTTGACCCAGCTACAGCTTCCTTATTTCCTTCCGCATCTAAAAATAGAATTGTGGGAAAACCTCTTACTCCATATGTTCTAGAAATTTTTAAATCTTCCTCAAAAAGAATTTTTGCTTGCCCTTCATAATCCGTTTTTAATTGCGCTACGTTAAGCCCTACATTGGCCGCAGCAGTGGCTAGGTGTTCCCATTTTGCAATATTTATCTTTTTTAAAAACACCATTTCACGAATTTCACGCATAAACCAATAGGCCTTTTCTTCATCTTGCATTTTCGCTGCTTTAAAGGCAACAGAAGGAGGATATGAAGATGGTAGCGGATCTTCCAACCACAAATCACCATCAATAGGCATGTCATAATACACGCTTACTTCATCCCAATGATGCGCTACATCCGAAGGCTTACTGATTCCCCCACTATTGTAATTCCAATCGGGTAATAAACCACCCATTCGGTACTCTATTTCAATATGGTTGCCGTATTCTAGTTTCAGCTTTCTTAATTGTGGTTCTATGCCCCAGCAAGAAGAACATATGGGGTCTGTGAAATACAAAACCTTCATTTTGGTTTGGTTTTTATGAAACACTTTGGTGGTGTCCTCTGCGTTTTCATGGAGCGAAATATCGCACATTCCTGTTTCTGGATCGCATAACAATGGGTTAGATTTATTGGTTTCGTTTTTCATTTTTTTTGTGTTTTGTTGACTCTGACAAGCGGTAATTGCCCACAGAGAAAAAAATATGGTGATAAAATGTGTTTTAACTATCATGCTTAAAATATTACTAGGCAATTACTATTCAAAGTTAGAGTAAAACAAATGTATATTTGATATTCATTTCCTTTTTGAAAGTAGTTTCCTATTGGAAACTACCCTATAAAAATGGGTGAAAAATTGTAAAAAATTACCGTTATGAAAAAAGAAGCTAAAGTTAACATCACTCCTGTTTGCCAAATTAGAATGCAGGCTATAAGTGATACCATGAGTATTTTATCGGGTAAATGGAAGTTTCATATTTTAGGTACTCTCATTGAAGGTAATGAGATGGGCTTTATGGATTTGTTGCGTGAAATTGACGGTATTGGTTCAAAAATGCTTTCAAAAGAACTGCAAGATTTAGAAATGAATAGATTGGTTAGCCGAACCGTTAAGAATACAAAACCCATTACCGTTCACTATGCCCTTACCGAATATGGTTCCACTTTATCTCCGCTTATTGATGAAATTGCCAAATGGGGATTTGCATACAGGCAATCTATTTTACAATTAGAAAAATAAAACAAAAGCATTTATTAATTGATTCGAAATTAATCTCGTTTCTAAAGAACTGACTTTAAAATAACGTTTATCCGTAACTATTTAATTCTTAATACTTGCCTTATAATTTTATTTCAATCCCCTTAGAGCTTAGGTATGAAACATTATACAATCATCACCTGATGAATCGTTTTTTGGTTTTATACAGAATAGAGCACCTATTTTTCTTGATGTTCTGGGCAATCTAATCGTAAATCAGGAGTCAACAATTCTTTTTCTAGGAGGTTGCAATAATTTTGGTTGTTTAATTTATTGTGAAACTTACATCCAAAACAAGTTCTTTGAACCGTTAAAATTCCGGTATTATTTAATTGATGAACTAGTTTACACAAAGTTTCAAATACTTTTTCTAGGTCTGCTGGGGCAATGTTTTTTAATTGTTTTTCTATAGGGTTTGCAAAATTCTCGGTTTCTAAAACGGTTTTCCTACCTAGGTTAGATAATAAAATGGAATAACTCCGACTATCGGATAATGAATAATCTTTAATGATATATTTTTTATTGTCTAAAACCCGAATAGCGTCACTAACCGTTGGCTTAGTAATATTAAATTCTTTCGCTAAATGACTAACATTACAAAGCTCTGATTTATGATACGCAATAAAAATTAGTATTTGAATTTGTATTGGACTTAAACCTATCACCTTTGCGTGTTCCCAAAGTAAAACTTTAAATACTTCGGATATACGCTCTAAACCAACTACTATTTTACTCGTAATACTTTTTTGTTGTAGTTCGATATTAAAAACACTTTTTTCCATAGATAAAAAAAACCTGCTAAATAATTATTTAGCAGGTAAAGTTAGTAATCCTAATTAACCTATTGTAGTAATTAATTACAATTTTCCATTTCGATAATATGGTATCCTTTTGTAATAATTTCCTTTTCTACTAGTTCTGTAGCCTTTTCCATATGGCAAAACACACATTCTTTAGATGTTAACTCTTGAATTTGGAATGATTTACTTTTCAAATACTCTCGGCCAAAATCAAAAATCATCTGTTCATCTGTCATGTTGTGGTCAACAAGAATATCAAAATGCATTATTAAACCATCTTGCCTTTTCACGTAAGTGTCCCAAACTGATACTTTCATCTATTACTTTTTTACCTTAAACGGAAGAGACAAGTCGCTACTTGCAATACTATACACCTTATAAACACCCAACATTGGCTTGTCTTTCATTTCCGTATTAACTTGCATAAAACAAGCTACTGCATCATATGTAAAGTCAACCTGGTTATTAATACGGTAATCTGGAATTACCACAGTTATGGTATGCCCTTTTGTTGTTACTTGAAAACCCGGAGAATCCATATACATAGGCATTCCAGGGTTTGTTGGTGGTAATGTTACGGTGGTGTCTCCTTTCATAAATTGCTTCACAGAGAATCCTCCATCTACTCTTTTATCTTCGTTAAGAATTACCCAGTGCGGATGCCAAATGATTCCATCGTTCGCATAATTTTTATCATTATTTTCATCCCAAAGAGGAGTATCATCAAAATCTGGATGAGAGGTTAAAGCCAATGCCACAATTCCATCTGTTTGATTAAATCCAACATCTGTTGGTTTTAACGTGGTTGGAAAAACATATCCTAAAACAGGAGCTCCATTTAATTGCCCTGCTGGTTTGGGAGTTGATTCTCCTGCATTTCCTTGCACATCTATGTTCCAAATAGTACTTGAAATTGTTGCGTCATGGGTCACAGAAACCTTTTTAATTTTAAAATTATCATTGTCATAATTTGCACATTTATCACAAGCGTAGCTCCAACTATTTAGCAGTAATGTGGTTGCAAATACCGTTATTATGTTTTTCATTTTGTTAATTTTTATTTGTTATAGTAATTAATTAGGAATACTAACTATTAAGTTTAAATTTTTATCCTTTTACATCTGCCATAGAAGCCCCAAAATTGATATGTAAGGTGTTGCCATTTGGGGTAACTAAGGCTGGAACAGAATTGACTCCTGCTTTTTCGGCTTCTGAAATTCTGTTTCGGTCTACACCAATGTTAACAACTTCTACGTTTTCAGCTCCTACTAAATTTACAATGTCATGTTCTGCGCTTACACAAACTGGACAACCAGCGTGATAAAAAATTGATTTACTCATAATTATGGTTTTTAATTTAATCGGCAATATTGCCAATGCAAATATAGTTAGGAATCCTAATTATATAAAACACAACCAATAAATTTTGATTATATACACATAAAACAAACAAGGATCCAGTGATTTGTAGTTAATTTTTCCATAAAGAATCTTTATGATATTCTTCTTTGTAAGCCAAAGCGCAACTGCAACTAAATTTGACCTTTTTGTTAGGGAAAAACTTTTGGTATAACAACATTCGGGTGTTTAAATCAACATTTAATGGGTCTACTCTATCATTTAACCACAAACCAATAACCAAAAATGGCTCATGTTTAGGAGGCCTCCAACCGTCAAATTCAGAATATCGAGTATGATAAATGAAATGCATACCTAATATTTTTTCAGTCATAAAATCTGCGTCTAATGTTTTGTACCCAGAGCGCTTAAAGTCTATGACCTTTAGCATAGATTTTTCATATTGTTTTCCTATGTAAATGGAGGTTAAAAGGGCTAATATTACAGCCATTCCGAAATAAATTCTAGAATTTTTATTTACGGGGTTAACTACTGACTTCCATAAAAGTTGGACAATAAAAAAATGAGGAATAAAAACAATAATTCCTATACCGATAAGTACACCAATTAACCCAAATAGGTTTGCATGCTCAAGAAAGACAACACAATAAATGAAGATAGAAAATGTAAGTCCATTAATAAAACTAGAAAATAGTGAGTAGCTACAATTTTCAATAAGCGGGAAAATAATGGTATTCGCAAAACAAATAATCAAAAGTCCAATTGCCCAATTGGAAGGAATGCAAAATGCTTGAATGAAAATATTTGCCGTAATAATTATGGCTATTAAAACTGCGTTTAGTAGGGCAATATTTTTTGGTATAGATAATTTATTATACCATTTTTTTATCATCTTAAATAGTTTGCTTTACTAACTATTAAAAAGGTTTGATATTGTGCCTGAAATGAAGGCGTTTCCACTTAGTTTTTGTTTTTTTTTGTTGATTTCAACTATTTAAGATAGGTTTAAAGCTAACTTTTAGAGCATATTTTTAAAAGGTAAAAGCTACTTGAAATAGCTACCCCCTTTATTTTTATTGAGGATGGATAAAATTATCTTTTTAGTTACCTATCATTTTCATCGTCCAATCATAAAAGATGTGGTCTTTCTCCAAATAGATTAGAGTTAATCCTATGGTATCATAGAATCCGTGAGTAAAAACCAGTAAAGCAAGATTGGTTCTATTCTTGTAAAATGTAAAAAAGAACAGGGTACTTGCTAATCCTACGGCAATCATTCCAGAAGTTCCTTGATAGTTATGAGAGGCTCCAAAATAAACAGAAAGAATAATGGCTGAGATAAGCCAAGCTTTATTAGAATCTCCCAATAATTCCGCCAGATGTTTCATGTAATATCCACTAAACAAGAATTCTTCTCCAAATGCGGCAAATACCCACATTATTAAGAATAGCGGTAAAAAGCTTGCAAAATCGCCTCTTATATCGGCTATTGAACTCAAGTCGATTTTTCCAAAGTACAGTTCTAAAAATGGTTGAATACAAACATCGATTATTAGAAATATACCTATGGCAAGTAATAAACCTTTCCCTATAGTTTGGAGGCTTAATTTTTCTCCAAACCCAAA
>JBMYWA010000073.1:0-10872 GCA_049606935.1 Salibacteraceae bacterium | reverse complement strand
CCGAAGCGGAGCGAATAGCTGCAGAAAAAGCCGAAAAGGCAAGATTAGAAGAAGAAGCTAAATTGGCAGCCGAACTAAAAGCGGCAGAAGAGGCCCGAATAGCAGAAGAGGCCAAATTAGCTGCGGCAGAAAAAGAAAAAGCAGAGCAACAAAGATTAGCAGCCGAGGCTGAAGCCAAACGTAAAAAAGAAGAAGAAGCTAAACTAGCAGCCGAAGCAGCAGAGAAGGAAAAGGCTCGTTTGGCAGCAGAGGCATCAGCGGCAGCAGCTTTAGCGGCTGAGTTAAAAGAGAAGGAAGAGGCTCAGAGAATTGAAAATGAAAGATTAGCTGCCGAAAAACTAGCTGCTGATCAAGCGCAAGAAGCCGAAGAAAAACGTTTAGCAGAGGAGGCAGAAAAGTTAAGGCAATCTCAATTGGCAGAACAAAACCAACAAGGGTTTGATAAAGCGGTAGATGATTACGAATCGGCTATTTCTGCCAACAATTGGGATATGGCTTTAAGAGCTATTAATTCTGCAGGAACTTTTAAGCCAGAAGACCCAAAGGTTTCTAAAATGCAAAAGGAATTAGCCGCTTTGCAAAAAGCCGAAACTCAAGCTTTAAATGCCGAAAAAGAAAAGGAAGCTAAAGCTTTAGCTAAAGAAAAAGAATATCAAGCCTCCATTAATACAGGCGATGCGGCACTTTCACAAAAAGATTTTGTTGCGGCAAAAGCGGCTTATAAAACAGCTGTTCAAGTAAAGCCAGATGAAGATTACCCAAAAAATCAACTAGATGTAATCAAAGAAATGGAATTGACCGCGAATGCGGAAGCTTTGGCTGCGCAGCAAAAGCTGGATAAGGAGTATAGTGATTTGATGACTCAAGGAGAAGAAGCCATGGTGATAAGTGATTGGAATTTGGCTAGAGATAATTTTTCTAAAGCTTCCAAACTAAAACCTGAAAGTAAAGGGCCTAAAGAAAGGCTTAATGATATTGACCGTTTAATCCAAAAGGAAAAAGATTTAGCCAACGCAGCTGCTGAATTGGAAGAAGATTATGCAGAGCGAATGAAAAACGGCCAAACATCTTTAGATGATAAAAGGTTTGCTGATGCTAAACGGTTCTTTTTTGGAGCTTCTAAACTAAAACCTAACGAATCTTTACCTAAACAAAAATTGGAAGAAACGGAGGCTTTATGGGCCAAACAGGTAGAGCAGGATAAGGCGCTGGCAGCGCAACAGAAAGCAGAGCAATTAGAAAATAACTATAATGGTTTTATCACATCGGGCGATAAGGCTTTTGAAAATGAAATGTGGGATGAAGCTATTAAAAGCTATCAAGGAGCTATTGCATTAAAGCAAGAGGAAGCGTATCCAAAACAAAAATTAAGTGAGGTGAAAAAGGCAAAATCAGAAGCCTTGGCGCAAGCCGAAAATCAAAGAAAACAAGCAGAAGCTGCCGCACTAGCAGCCGAAAGAGAACGAATGAGGCTAGAGGCAGAAGCTCAAGCCAAAGCCGATTTAGAATCTAGTTTCACTACCGCAATGGCGGTAGGGGATGAAGCCATGACCGAAAGTCAGTATAAAAGTGCGGTAAGGAGTTATAAAAAGGCCGTAAAACTTAAACCAGAAAATGCCCAAGCGCAAAGTAAATTAGCCGATGCTCAAGAAAAATTCAATGCTTCAGAAATAGAAAGGAAAGCCGCTCAGGCAGAAAAGAATAGGCTTGCCGCCATTGAGTTAGAAAAGAGAAAAGAGGCCGCTAGAATAAAAAGAGAAGCCTACTTGGAGGAATTGAATAAAAACTCTCCAGAAGAATTAGCAAAACGTTATCCAGATGGAATTACTGAAGAAGTAGAAACAGAAAATGAAACTGTTGTAACTAAAAGTATTATTGTAGAAAACAATAAAGGCCGGTATTTAATTCGATTTGATTACCCTTGGGGAGAGCATTTCTATTACCTAGACGGTAAAAAAATAAGAGAAGATGCTTATAATTGGAATATCCGAAATTACAGATTTTAAGGAAATTCTTTGTTCATTAATCCATAGTCAATATTTCCGGGTTGCGAATGGCAACTAATACATGCCGCACCCTTATTTGTAGCCGATTCCGTAACATCGCCACTTGCAGTGAGATATCCCCATACCCAGCCATTGGCATCCGCATGTTCGTTATCGGCATCTTTTAATAAAATGGCATACAGCTCTAAAGCGTCATTATTGTTTAGTAACTCCTTCACAATTAAAGATCCATCTGTAAACTTAGAATTATCTATTACTTGCCCATTAGAATCTAGAAACTGAGAGGCCACATTATTGTATCTAGTTCGTAATTTCGGGTAAGAATGGCCACTACCTGCACTTTTGATTAATGGAGTGGCGTTGTTTTTATACCATGTAAATCCTTCTGTTTCTTGCGCCATTTCATATAACTCCCAATCTATATCAGAACGGATAGGATCATGTTTACAAGAGGCAAAGCCAATAAGAATCATAACACAAAATGATAGAAAAATACTGTAATTGAACGTTTTCATAAGTCTTTATTTGGTTACAATATTAAAAAAGTAAGAATAATAATACTGTCAGATATCATCAATTACCTTTATTATGTAATTAATAGTTGGTTAAATCTTTGATTAGTTCGTGACCTGTGTAATTTTGCAATCGTGAATTTTGCAGATAAACAAACCATTGAAGATTTAGAATTTGAGCGCATTAAAGAAATGCTGGTCAAAATTTGTTTTGGGCCTACTGCATCCGAACGAGTTAGGAATTTAAGTACTCTACCCAATATTATTGAAGTAGATTTAGCTCTTTCCTTGGTACAAGAGTTTGTGGATATTCAAAACGAGGAAGCTGTGTTTCCTAGACTTGAATTTACGGAGTTGACTAAAGAAATAATTTTTCTTAAAAAGCGAGGAAGTCAATTAACTCTAGAAGGCTTTGTAGCTTTATTGCAAGCAAGTAGAATAGCGAACGCTTTGGTGAAGTTTATTAAACCTTTTGAAGATGAATATTCTCATTTATTTGGGCTCATCCAAAACACTTATTTCTCGAAAGAAATTATTCAACCCATTGAAAAGGTTTTGGATGCCAAACATCAAGTAAAAGATGACGCATCACCTAGATTGTTTGAAATTAGAATGGATATTCGATCTATCCGTCAAAAAATCAACACCAATTTTGACCGAATACTAAAACGCCTTCAAGGTAGTGGCGTATTGGCTGATACTGCAGAATCTTTTGTAAAGGGGAAACGAGTTTTGGCCGTTGGTGCTAGTCATAAACGGAGTATTCCAGGGGGAATAATTGGAAGTTCTAATAATGGACATGTGGCCTATATTGAGCCAAAATCTAATCAACCTTTACATTCAGAATTAGAACAATTAATTGAAGAAGAACGATTAGAAATAAATAGGATATTCAAGGCTTTAACTAAAGAATTAAGCCAGCATATTGAACTGATTGAAACCTATCAGTTTTTATTGCCTGAGTTAGATTTTATTCAAGCAAAGGGGCGTTTTGCAAAACGAATGAAGGCAATTAAGCCGAATATAGAAACCAAAGAAACCGTTATTGATTTAATAGACGCCCAACATCCTTTGTTGTTAATGGCCAATAATGAGCAAGGCAAACACACGTTTCCACAATCTGTGAAAATGGACAAGTTTAGCCGAATGATGGTTATTTCAGGGCCTAATGCTGGAGGTAAATCTATAACTCTTAAAACAGTTGGTTTATTGCAGGTAATGTTTCAATGCGGACTGTTAGTTCCTGTAGATCATCGATCTAAAATGGGGTGGTTTCATACCATTCTAACCGATATTGGAGATAATCAGTCTATTGAGAATGAGTTAAGTACCTACAGTTACCGCTTACAAAGAATGAAATACTTTTTGGATGTAGCCAATAAGAAAACATTGCTATTATTAGATGAATTTGGTACTGGATCTGATCCTGAATTGGGAGGAGCCTTAGCCGAGGTGTTTTTTGAGAACCTATATAACAAGAAGTGTTTTGGAGTAATTACTACCCATTATGCAAATATAAAACTCAAAGCTTCCAGACTTAGAAATGCGGTTAATGCAAGTATGCTTTTCGATCGCGAGTCTTTGGCACCTATGTTTGAATTATCAGTGGGTCAACCGGGCTCTTCATTTACGTTTGAAGTAGCTCAAACCAATGGCATTCCTGTTGCATTAATTGATGATGCCAAAAAGTTGTTGGATGTAAAAAGGGTAGAGATGGATAAGCTAATTGCAGAGCTTCAAAAAGAAAAGTCGTCTATTCAAAAACTAAATGAAGCTAACTTAAAAGCAGAAAAAAAAGCCGAAGAATCTCAGTTGTATTATGAAGATATGCAACAACATGTAGCCCAACAAATTCAAAAACAACAAGCCCAATTAGAGCAAAACAACAAATACATTAATTGGGGTAAAAAAATGGAGCAGCTTTTCAAAAAAATGAAAGGTAATAAAGCTTCCAAGCCTTTTATGGAGGAGGTACGGAAATACTTAATCATTGAGCGTACCAAAATATACGAGGTAAAGAAAAAACAGCAATTAAAGAAAGAGGTAAAAAAGGAGTTTAAACCCAAAATTGTACGTAAAAAGGTAGCGCCTAAAAAAGTGGTGAAGCCCATTGAATTAGGCTCTAAGGTTCGCTTAATAACTGGAACTGAAGTAGGAGAGGTTTTAGAAATTAATGGTAAAAATGTAACTATTTTGTTTGGTAATTTTCAAACAAAAACCAAAATAAATAAATTAGAAGCGGTTTAACTACCGTTCATTAATTTTAGACCAGTTTTGCGTATTACTCGGGTAAACCTTATCTAACAGTTTCACTGCTTTTTGTTTCTCTTCTGCTGAACCTTCCTTGAAAATTCCAATCAATTCACTAGATTTAGCGTTAAAGAAAATTTGAATATTAACTAAATCCGGAACATCCGTGTAAACGGTTTCCAGTAGTTCTAGTGATTCAAAAATACTTTTTCTAGCTCCGGTAGGATTTTCATACATTTTATCTAAACCTTTTCTATGGTATTGGTACAAACATTTATTAACGTTTTCATACCTAGGTTGAATAAGATTTTGCACAATCCAGTACCTATTTTTATCACTATCCAAAGGTTTCCATCCACCATAAGGAGAGTTTTGATTTTGGTTTGCAATGTTCATAGCCATATCTAGATATTTTTTCCCTCCAAACGGACTATAGGTTTCGTAATCATAACCAATAACTAAATACACATAATAAGCCAGCATTGCTGTTAAATTATTACTGGCGGCATTTTGAAGATTGAAATTTAAAACATCTGCTTGGGTATAACTAAATTCAAATTGGTCGTCTTTGTAACTAAAAACAGACGAGTTGTAACCCGAATTAAAAACGGGTCTAACCGATTGGATTTGAGTTTGAGCCTTGTAAACACCACTTCCGTTTGCTTCTTGAAAATTAATCAGCATGGAGAATTCAATCTTTTCATTGTCTTTGATTACATCATTAGTCCAGCGTGTAGAATTTATAAACTCACGTACCTGGGTTTCAAATTCTTCAATTACTCCTAATTGAACTGAACCTCCCGCAATTTGTTCCGTATTAACGGTTAAAGTACAGTCTACTTCTTGACCGTATGAATGAAGAGTGAAAAAAATAAAAATGAAAGAAAATATCTTATTCATTATAAGTTTTGAATGGCATTAATAATATCTGTGGCAACCCTAGCTTTAGACTTTAACTCAAAATTTGTGATATTATTTTTTGAGTCTATTAAAGTTATTTTGTTGGTATCATGGCCAAAACCGGCACCTTGATCTTGTAAAGAATTGAGTACTACTAAATCCAAGTTTTTACTAACCACTTTTTTCTGAGCATTTTCTATTTCATTATTCGTTTCTAATGCAAAACCAATAAGCTTTTGATTAGTTTTTAAGGATCCTAAATGTTTTAAAATGTCTTGAGTGGGCTTTAATTCAATACTAAATTCGTTTGCTTTCTTTTTAATTTTTTTGTCCGAAACTTTTTCCGGGGTATAGTCGGCAACAGCAGCAGCTAGTATAGCCACATTCATATTTGTAAAAAGTGGAATGGTAGAATCAAACATTTCTTGCGCACTGGTTACGTAAATCTGAGTAACGTTTTTGTGGTCTAATTTAGGAGTGCCTGGTCCGGAAATAAGATTTACCCGAGCCCCTTTTTGGGCAGCTTCAAAAGCCAAGGCCACTCCCATTTTCCCAGAAGAATGATTTCCAATAAAACGAACCGGATCAATGGCTTCATATGTAGGCCCCGCAGTAATTAACCAATTCTGATTGTTCAGAGGTTTTTCATTTGAAAAAAAATCTTCAAAAAAATCATGAATGGTTTCTGGTTCTGCCATCCGTCCTTTTCCTTCTAAACCACTGGCTAATTCGCCAAATTCTGCATCAATAAAGGAGTGTCCTCTTTCTGCGAGTTCTGTAATGTTTTTTTGGGTAGTTGGATGCGTATACATATCCAAGTCCATAGCTGGGCAAATAACCACCGGGCATCTAGCCGATAAATAAACAGCCATTAAGAAATTATCTGCAATTCCGGTAGCAAGTTTGGCTAAAGAGTTAGCGGTTGCTGGTGCAATAAGCATTACATCTGCCCATAAACCTAGTTCTACATGGTTATTCCAGGTACCCTCTTGCAGACTACCCACATACTGACTGTAAACTTTGTTTTTGGAAAGGGTAGCTAATGTTAAGGGGCTAATAAATTCGGTAGCCGAAGGGGTCATGATAACCCGCACTTCGGCACCTGCTTTTACAAAGTTCCGTATAACAAAAGCGGCCTTGTAGGCCGCTATGCTCCCGGTTACACCGAGTAATATTTTCTTGCCTTCCATAAAGGCGTAAATTTAATTAATTATTCAGTTTCCTCTGCTTCATTAGCAGGGTTACGGTAATAAATTTGATCGTTTTCAAATTCAACCATCGCTAAAGCTAAAGGTTTTGGTAACTTTTCGTAATACTTAGAAATTTCAATTTGTTCTCTGTTTTCAAAGATTTCCTCTAAGTTATCAGAGCTAGAAGCAAACTCGCTTAATTTAGCATTAAGCTCTTCCTTGATATCTCTACCAATTTGATCAGCACGTTTAGAAATAATAGCTAAACTTTCGTATAAGTTACCTACTTTATCACCTAAATCACTTGAATTACGAGTAATTGTAGAGTCCGGAGCGTCAGATCTTTTATATGTCATTTCTATTGTTTTTCAGTTTTTATCTTTAATTTCTCAAGCCTAGCGTACATTTCCTGGGCTTCCCCCATGTATTCACTGTTTGGAAATCGGTCTGCAAAATTAACATAAGCTTTTAAAGCTTGGTCAATTCTTTCCGGCTTTTTTTGATTTACACTCTTTATTGCCAATAAATAGTATGAATCGTAAATGTTGTAAAAAATATCTTCGCGGTATTTTGAGTCCGGAAAATCTTTTAGAATATTCTCATAGGTAAGCACCGCACTTGTATAATTTTCCATCATTTTATACTGAGATGCACCTGCGTAAATTTTATCTTCAATTTTTCTTTCTAACCCTCTTATCAAAACATTGCATGAATCTACACGCTCACTTCTTGGATATCTATCTACAAATAATTGGAGAGAAGAAATAGCACTGTAGGTATTAGATTGGTCTAACTTGGCTGGTGGCGAAAGTTTATAAAAAGAAAAGGCACTCATAAAAGCACATTCTTCGGTGAATAAACTTGTAGGAAAGGTTTTTGTGAATTCAGAAAAACGATGCGATGCCAATAAGTAGTCTTCTTGGTAAAAATCACAGTAAGCTAACATGTAAAATAACTGTTCAGATCTTTTCTGTCCTCTGTATATGGCCGTAAGATCTTCAATTAATGGGTAAGCCTTGTAGTAATCTTTTTTATCATAATATTCGTTTGCTTTCGCAAATTTATATTCCAAATCGGTAGATTTTAAAACCTTGTTGTATTCAGAGCATGACTGAATAGTCATGGATGAGATGACAAGAATTGCTATGGCTAACCACTTTTTTGACATGGTGCAAATGTAATTTTTTTACCTACTAAAACTAAAAAAAGATTAGGGTAGTACCGAGTGTTTTAAAAGGTTCATTATTTTAAAAATAATTAATCTATATGTTTGAAATAGAAATAGTTGGTATGATTTTCAACCCAAATAAGGCATTTGCATTTAGGATACTTTAACGATTTGTATTGTTTTTTTTAATGAAATGTTTATAAACAACCACAAGACCTAACATATATCATGTATTATGGAGGTTGTTAGTTATCTAATAAATTATAGTTTTGCCGAGGTTATTTAATAGCCTACATATAAGAAATTTTAAGTTTAAATATGGTTGATATATTTGATAAAGTAAGGGGTAACAACGGGCCATTAGGTCAGTACTCTAAGTTTGGTCACGGTTATTTTTTCTTTCCTAAGTTGGAAGGGGAGATTTCTAATAAAATGACCTTTAGAGGAAAAGAGGTTTTAGTTTGGAGTTTAAACAACTACCTAGGACTAGCTAACCACCCTGAAGTTAGAAAAGTTGATGCTGATGCCGGAACCAAGTATGGTCTAGGAAATCCAATGGGTTCTAGAATGATGTCTGGTAATACTGCATTGCACGAAGAATTAGAAGAACAATTAGCAGATTACGTAGGAAAAGAATCGGCAATTCTATTAAATTTTGGATATCAAGGTATGGCTTCAGCCATTGATGCTTTGGTAGATAGAAATGATGTAATTGTATATGACTCTGAATCTCATGCATGTATCATGGATGGGATGCGTATGCACATGGGTAAACGTTTTGTTTTTGCTCACAATAACGTGGAGCAACTAGATTCAATGTTGACACGTGCGGCTAAAATCACAGCCAAAACCGGTGGGGGTATTTTAGTACTTACCGAAGGTGTTTTTGGTATGGCTGGTGACCAAGGTAAATTAAAAGAAATTGTAGCTCTTAAAGAGAAACATAACTTCCGTTTATTTGTAGATGACGCTCATGGTATTGGAACTATGGGTCCAGAAGGTCGTGGTACTGGATACGAGCAAGAATGTCAAGATGGAATTGATATTTATTTCGGAACATTTGCAAAATCATTTGCTTTAATTGGTGGATTTATTGGCGCAGATGAAGATGTGATTCGTTATTTGAATTACACTATGCGTTCACAGATATACGCAAAATCATTGCCTTACCCATTAGTTGTGGGCGCAATGAAGCGTTTAGAAATGATGAAAACGCAACCAGAACACAAAGCCAAACTTTGGGAAATTGCTACGGCACTTCAAGAGGGTTTAAGAGCAGAAGGTTTTGATTTAGGTGTAACAAATTCTCCAGTAACTCCAGTATTCATGGATGGTGGGGTGCCAATGGCTACTAAATTGGTGGTTGATTTACGTGAAAACTACGGAATTTTCTGTTCCATTGTAGTTTACCCAGTAGTACCAAAGGGTACTTTGATGTTGCGTTTAATACCAACAGCAATGCATACTTTAGAGGATGTAAAATACACGATTGACACATTTAAAATTATTAAGCAGAAATTAGCGGATGGCGTGTACGCTGGAGATGATTTTGTAGCTCAATAAATTTCAATTAAATAAAATTGAGAAAGCCGCTTCATTTTTTGGAGTGGCTTTTTTTATGCGTTAGGGGTAGCAGTGATACCCCGCACCCTTCGACTCCACTCAGGGGGCGAAGGGGAGGAGTAAAACGGATGACCCGACCTGACTGACATAGGAGGGAAGGAAACGCCCAAATCATAAAAAGTAAAACTGGAAAAGGGGCCAACCTGTTCGGTAAAGCCCCTTTATGTTGCAAATCTATAAGCCGGATTCTGTAATAGCTTATCATTTATCTAGCCCTGCAATCACTCGCAGGGTCAAGCAATCTACCCTCTCCGTTCGGGCGGGTCGCCCTCCAACCGAAGTTTATTTGATCTTTCATCGCCTGAGGTTTACCTAGCCAACGTTGTTACCAACATTGCTGGTGAGCTCTTACCTCACCCTTTCACCTTTACCTACCGAGGTAGGAAATATACTCTCTGCTGCACTTGCTGTCACACCGCAAAAGCGGAACGCCTTCCCGTTAGGAAGCAGGCTACCCTATGATGTCCGGACTTTCCTCGTTGCCCTGAAGCACCGCGATAAGCCGATTTGCATTGCAAAGGTAATAGTACTGTGAACAAGTTAGGTGTGGAAAATGTGCAATTTTTATTTTTAATGGTTAGGTTTGTGAGCATAACTTAAAACATATACTATGAAATTAACTATTACCCATCAAGAAACCTACTCTCGTGGGGAACTATTATTACGTTCATTTTTCGGAATATTTTACATTATTCTTCCCCATATTTTTTTGCTCCTGTTCATTCAGTTGTGGGGCTCAATACTTCAGTTTATTTCGTTTTGGGTAATTTTATTTACGGGTAGATATCCGCAAAGTTACTTTGAATTTCAGGTAAAGGCCTTACGCTGGAATTTAAGGGTAAATGCCCGTGTTTATAATTTATGCGATGGTTACCCCGCTTTTGGACTAGACTCTGGTGACGAATTCACATCTTTAGAAGTGGAGTACCCGGAGCAACTGGATAGAATGACTGCATTGTTAAAGTTCTTTTTCGGAATATTTTACGTTTTACTGCCACATGGATTCATATTGTATTTTAGAATGATTTGGGGAATGATACTAAATTTCTTAGCTTTTTGGGCGGTATTATTTACAGGTGAATATCCTCAAAACTGGCATAGATTTCAGGTAGAAACCATTCGTTGGTCTACGCGTGTTAATTTATATATGATGTTCATGACGGATGAGTACCCTCCGTTTTCAGGTAAAGAATAATTATGACGGAAATTGTAAACGGGTATCA
>JBMYWA010000072.1:0-11600 GCA_049606935.1 Salibacteraceae bacterium | reverse complement strand
TCAAGAAGGATTTAACGTCCTTATAAAAAAATAACTAAGGCTTTCTTTTTTACATTTGCCCACTTCAAATGAAAACCAATTGTCTAAAATATTTTTTAATCACCCTAGCGTTGGGATTAAGTATTTGCGGCAAATCTCAAAAAACAGATTCTCTATTTCACATTAACGGTAACATTCTTTTAGGTGAAATTAAAAAGATGGACTTTGGTAGAATTACCTTCAAAATGGATGGTATGGGAACCATTCTTGTAGATATTGAAAAAATTAACACCATCAAATCACCAAAGTTTTTTGAAATAATTACTTCGCATGGTAGAAGGTTGTATGGAAACATTGACTCTTGCTCAACACCTGGACTTATTACCTTAAACTCAGGATACGATTCTAACAACTTTCATTTGTATCAAATAGTAGAAATATTCCCTATTAAAAGCACCTTTTTTCTTCGTACTAGTGGAGGAATAAGCCTTGGCTTTAACTACACCAAAGGAAGTAACATTGGTAGGTTTAATATTGATTGGAATTTAAAGTATAGAAATAAAGGAACTGAACTTTCATTAACCGCCAGCAATATTCAAACCTTCACCCCTAATGACACCATAAATACTTCAAGTAAATTTGATTATAATTTGAACCTTCAACGAAAACTTCCCGGTATCTGGTCATGGACCTCAACAGTTGGTATAAGCCAAAACACGGAATTAGGATTAGATTTAAGGCTTAAGGCTGTATTGGGGGTTCTGGGCGATGTGCTTCACACAAATAACCAAAGACTATATGCCGTTGTTGGTGCGGCTCCCAATTATGAAGTAGCCTCAGAAAACACCGATAACACCACCAATATTGAGGCGCTTTTCTCTATTAATTACCTAATTTTTAATTACGGATTTCCGGAGTTAAAGTTAACCACCAAATTAGACCTTTCTCCTAGTTTAACTACCAAAAACAGACTACGGGCAGATTATAATTTAGACGCTAAAATTGAAATCCTCAATAATTTTTACGTTGGAGGGACCTTTTACTATAGTTTCGATAGTAAGCCGGCTTCAGAATCTGCGTCTACCGAAGACTTTGGTTTTACCACTACGGTTGGATATTCTTTTAATTAAGAACCTTTTCAATAACCCTAGAGAGATGTAATTCCCTATATTTGAGGTTTTACAAAAAATAGCTATTGGGTGACAAAAATTCCCAAAGCACAATTCATACAACTTTGGGATTCAAAAAATTCAATTTAAACGCATCATTGCAAGAGGGTATTGATGCAATGCAGTACACCTCTCCTACTCCAGTTCAAGAACAAGCTTTACCCATCATTCTAAAAAATGAAGACCTAATGGGCTTTGCTCAAACAGGTACAGGTAAAACAGCCGCCTTCTTAATTCCTATTCTTCAAAAATTAGATGGGAATACTAAACCGGGGATTAAATGTTTAATTCTAGTACCCACCCGTGAGCTGGCTCAGCAAATTGAGGTTAACCTTACTGGATTGGGTTATTTTACATCCGTATCATCACAAGCCGTTTACGGGGGGAATCAGGGAGATTTATTTTCAGAGCAGAAAAACTCCATTACCAGTGGTGTAGATATTATAATTGCCACACCAGGTAGATTCTTACAACATCTAAACCTCGGTTATGTAAAACTTGATCAAGTAGAAATGCTTGTGCTTGATGAAGCCGACAGAATGCTCGATATGGGGTTTGTTGGCGACATTTTAAAGATTAGCGAATTATTGCCAAAAAGCCGACAAACATTATTGTTTTCGGCTACTATGGATGGAAAAATAAAACAATTAGCATCCAAATTATTAAAGCATCCAAACGAAATTAACTTAGCTATTGCGAAGCCTGCGGCTGGTATTAACCAAATGGCCTTTATGGTGTATGATGAATTTAAAATTCCATTACTAGAGCATTACCTAAAAAATCAAGAAGTCAAAAACATGATTGTTTTTGCTTCTAGAAAAACACAAGTAGATCAAATTACCCGTAAATTAGATCGTATGGGATTCTCTGTAGTGGCTATGCATAGCGATAAAACACAGGATGAACGTAATGAAGCCATGCGCTTATTTAAAGCTGGTAAATACACCATTCTTGTGGCTACCGATATAGTTTCCAGAGGAATTGATATTGACGAGCTAAGCCATGTTATCAACTTTGATGTTCCAAACGATGCCGCTGATTACGTTCACCGTATTGGACGAACCGCTCGTGCAGGTAAAAATGGAGCTGGCATTTCATTTATTAGTCCAGATGATCAAATCAAATGGACTTATATTGAAAAACTAATTGAACGTGAAGTTGACAAATTTTTAACGCCCGAAGAAATCGGGAAAAGTCCGGAGTATAACCCTAGTGCTCAAAAAACGTACGGAGGAAACAAGAACCGAAAGTTCAAAAAGAAGAATAATAATTACCGAGGAAAAAAAGGTAATCATAAAGGTGGCCATCGTCATAAAAAAGGAAATTCTACACCACAAAACAAAAAACCAGAATAGATTTATACCTAGAAACTTGCGTTTTGAATTTAAGCAACTGACCTTTGCAAATTCCTAATTTGCAAATTTCATGGAGTTCGAAATTTTTTCTTTATCAAATGGTATTCAGGTAATTCACCAACAAAAAAGTGGTGAAGCTGCTCACTTTGGGCTATTTGTAAATGTGGGTAGTAGAGATGAGTCCGAAAATGAAACAGGTCTTGCCCATATGTTGGAGCATTGCATGTTTAAAGGCACTTCTAACAGAAAAGCATTCCATATATTAAACCGCCTAGATAATATTGGTGGGGAGTTAAATGCCTATACTACCAAAGAAGAAACCTCCATTCATTCCTCTTTTTTAAAGCAATACTATGAGCGTGCTATTGAATTAACTTTCGACATTGCCTTTAATCCAGTATTTCCCGATAAAGAAATTGCCAGAGAAAAACTCATCATTCTAGATGAATTTTATGCCTACAAGGAAAACCCATCAGATCAAATTTTTGAAGATTTTGATGAAATAGTATTTCCAAATCACTCGTTAGGGCGTTCTATTTTGGGCCAACCAAAACACATAAAAAGGGCCAAACGTAAAAATCTAGTTTCCTTTCATTCCGATTACTATTGTCCTAACAATATGGTTTTGTCATCCGTTGGAGATGTTTCTTCAACCCAATTAAAAAAATGGTTAGAAAAACATTTACCAGAGGTTACAACCAAGGGCAAAAAAGTAAATAGAATAGCTCCCACCCAATATGAACCCATTCAAAGAATGGTAAAAAAGCAAGTTCATCAGGCGCATATTATTATTGGTAATCAAGCCTATTCCTACAAACATCCTAAAAAAAGGTCTCTAATTCTTCTAAACAACATATTGGGAGGACCTTCTTTGAATAATAGGTTAAACTTAAATATTAGTGAAAAGCATGGATTTGCCTATCATTTAGAATCTAATTACACTGGATTTACGGATAGTGGTGAGTTTTCTATATATATGGGAACAGACCATAAACAACTCGACAAAAGCATTAGTTTAATTTATAAAGAACTAGATAAACTAAAGAATAAAAAATTAGGTGTGGTTCAATTAAACCATGCTAAACAACAAATAAAAGGGCAAATTGCTTTGGGCCATGAAAGTGGATTAAACATAATGATGGCTCTTGGAAAAAGTCTTTTATCGTACGGAAAGGTAGATTACATGGATGAAATTTATCGTCAAATTGATCAAATTTCGGCTATTGAATTAATGGATGTTGCCAATGAAATATTTGATACAAACCAATTGAGCTCTTTAATTTACGTTCCCAAAAACTATTAGCATGAATTTTTTAGACCAAAAACTAGACGATTACGTAGTTCAACATACCGAAAACGAACCTGCTCCATTAAAAGAGCTAAACCGTAAGACTTGGATAGAAATTTTAAACCCTAGAATGATTGCGGGTCATTTTCAAGGCAGAGTCTTAAGTATGCTAAGCCATATGATCAAACCCAAAAACATTTTAGAAATTGGCACTTTCACAGGGTACTCTGCTATCTGTTGGGCCGAAGGCTTGGCTAAAAATGGAGAAATCCATACCATTGACATCAATGAGGAGTTAGAAGATTTAGCTAAACACTATGTGACGGAATCCGGATTTGAAAATCAAGTGCATTTTCACATTGGAAACGCGCTAGATTTAATCCCTACTATTAATAAAAAATGGGACATCGTATTTTTAGATGCCGACAAGTCTAACTATACCAACTATTACAACCAAGTATTTGACAGCGTGAAGAAGGGAGGATATATCATTGCTGATAATGTACTTTGGAATGGTAAAGTTATTGATGAAAAAGCATTTTCTGAAATAGATACCAAAGCTATTCTAGCGTTTAATGAAATGATTCAAAAAGATACTAGAGTACAAAATGTACTGTTCCCTATACGAGATGGACTAATGGTGGCCAGAAAATTATAATCTTCTAGAAATTATTGATTCGAAATTTATTATTACCAATAGCTTCAAGTACCCAACATAAAACCAAAAACTATTGTTTTCTCCTAATTTGTGAATTATGTTTGTAGGGAGCCCAAGTCAAAATAGTGAGTGGTTTTGATTGGCTTAAGATTTCATGAATGCTTAGAAAATTATATTATTCTATCCCTTCTTCTTGGAGGTTTTGGGTAAGACGACTTGTCTTTTTACCAGAAGATTTAATATCCAAAAAATCGGATTTAATGCCTCCAAAGGGTTTAATTTACACCGGAAGAGGAGACTTTATTGGTCAAGGTAACGAATACGTTAGATTGTTTCAAGAACACGGTGAAATGCAGCCAAATGCTAAGTTTTTAGATATTGGAAGCGGCATTGGTAGAGTAGCTATTCCATTAACCCAATATTTAAACAAAGATGCAGAATATCAAGGGTTTGATGTAATTGAATTAGGCGTAAATTGGTGTAAGAACAATATCACTAAAAAACATCCTAACTTTCACTTTAAGTATGTTCCGTTATTAAATGATTTGTATCGTGATAACGGAGATGATGCGGCAAATTACAAATTTGATTATCCCGCTAATTATTTTGATTTTTCTTGTTCTGTTTCGGTATTTACCCATATGTTACCAAGAGAGGTAGCTAATTATTTTAATGAGTTAGAAAGGGTAATGAAACCGGGAGGTAGAATTTTTGCAACCTTCTTTATTTTAAATGAGGATAACGCTAAGTTTATGAATGCCAATAATGGGTTTAATTTCAATCATAAAATGGATGGTTATTACCTTATGGATGCCAATGTTAAGGGTGCAAACGTAGCTTTTGAAGAAAAGTATCTATTACAAGAAATTATTAAAGAAGACCGTTTTAAAATTCACAAGAAAAGCTATGGTCATTGGTGTGGCAGAGAAAAATCAGAATGTTTCGATTTTCAAGACGTCTACATTATTGAGAAATTATAATTACTTTATAATTGCTTCTTTGGTACAAAACTCATGGCTCTTTCAGTCATTGCTGTAATGGTTAAACTAGGGTTAACACCTGGGTTAGCTGAAACAGCGCTACCATCGCAAACCAACATATTTTTATAACCAAACACCTCATGTTTGTGGTTAATAACACCTTGCGAGGCGTCACCTCCAATAACGCACCCTCCCAAAATATGGGCCGTTGTTGGGATCCCTAAAATGGTTTCGGTTAAAACAACCATTGGTTTACCCTTAACCTCCTCCGAATATTCATTAGCAAATTTTACAGCCTCTGGAATAAATGCGGCAGGTTTTTCACCGTTTTTAACCATAGAATTCATTCCCCAGAATGATGGTTTTAAAGACAATGTACTGTTCAATGTTTGCATAAACAATAATACCGCAGACCGTTCTGCAAACTTGCCTTTGGTTAAAATTTTGGCATAGGTTAATGGATGTTTAATTATCTCTAAAACTGTTTTTCCTAAGCGCGTCAGAATATTTTTTCCAGGAGCCAAAGGCAGCATTAGCATTCGCCAAAACCCAGAGCCCTTGCCATACCTCACCGGTTCTAAATGACTGTTTTCATCGGTGTGAAGAATAGACCCAATGGCCACTCCTTCGGTCAAATTAACATCTGATTTTGATGATACTATTCCAATCAAACTTTCATTATTGGTGCGTACCATTTCTCCCAGCCTATTAGATAAATTAGGTAATGTCTTATTTTTTAGGTTCAAAAGAAGTTTTACCGTTCCTAAAACGCCTCCACTTAATATTAAGTTTTCCGATTCAAAAGTTTCTTTCTTACCAAACAAGGAGGTGGTTGATTTGGTATCCACTCTGTATCCAAATTCACCATCTTGACCTTTGGGAATGATATTTACTACTTCCAATTCTGGTAATACCTCCACTCCATTTTGTTCGGCTAGAAATAAGTAGTTTTTATCTAAGGTGTTTTTGGCATTGTATCGGCACCCGGTCATACATGCCCCACAGAAATTACAACCTGTTCTTTTAGGCCCTTTACCATTAAAGTAAGGATCAGGAACTTCTTGATTTGGCTTACCAAAAAACACGGCTACATCAGTAGCTGAGAATTGATCTTGTAGTCCATGATTTTTTGCAATTTTCTCCAATATTTTGTCCGATTGGCCAAGAACTGGGTTTTTTGCAGCTCCTAACATGCGTTTGGCTTCTTTATAAAATGGAGCTAAATCCTCTTCCCAATTTTGAAGACCTGCCCAACTCCCTGATGAAAAAAATGCTTTTTGAGGAACGGGTAAAGTATTGGCATACACCAATGAACCTCCACCAACTCCAACTCCCGATAAAATACCTACATGGCTTAGAAACGACAATTTGAATATTCCAAAAAATTTTGCGGAAGGCAACCAAAGCCATTTTTTTAAATTCCAGTTGGTTTTCGGAAAATCATTTGATTCCCATCTTTTTCCTTTCTCAATAACCAATACGCTATATCCTTTTTGTGAAAGTCGGTAGGCCGATACAGAGCCTCCAAACCCACTACCAATTATGATATAGTCATACTTTTTTAACAAACTACAGGTGATCTATTCGGTTTGTTTTGCTTCGTAATAATAAGTCTAAAGTAACCAAAGCCGCCATAGATTCTACAATGGGTATGGCTCTTGGAACTACGCATGGATCATGTCTTCCGGTAGCTTTAATCATCACATCTTCACCGGCTATGGATACAGTGGATTGAGATTTTGAAACAGTTGCTACCGGTTTAAACGCCACATTAAATGTAATTGCCGCACCATTAGAAATGCCTCCTTGAATTCCGCCAGAGTTATTGGTAGTGGTAACTATTGAGCCATTCTCAATTTTAAATGGGTCATTTTGCAGACTTCCCCTTTCAGAGCAACCTTCAAAACCGCTACCAATTTCAAATCCTTTAACGGCATTAATACCAAACATGGCATGCGCTAATTGGGCGTTGAATTTTTCAAAAACAGGTTCTCCAAGGCCAGGTTTTACACCATGAATCTCGCAATGAATAACTCCTCCTAAAGAATCTCCGTTCGCTTTGGCATCCAATATCTCGGTCTCCATCTTTGAAGCAACCTCGGTATTCGGACATCGAACAGGGTTTTCACCAAGTTGTTTTATTTCTGATAAGGATACGGAACCAGATAATTCAATTTTTCCAATTTTTTTGGTAAATCCCGCAATTTCAATTCCTTTTAATCTTAAAACTTGCTTGGCAATTGCTCCTGCAACTACCCTACAAGCGGTTTCTCTAGCCGATGATCGTCCTCCGCCACGGAAATCTCTAAATCCATATTTAGATTCATACGTAAAATCAGCATGCGAAGGCCTATATGACTTTTTTAGTTCGGAGTAATCTTTTGATCTTTGATCTTTGTTTTTAATAAAAAAGCCTATTGGTGTGCCTGTGGTTTTACCTTCAAAAATACCCGAATAAAACTCCACTAAATCAGACTCTTTTCTTGGTGTAGAAATAACAGATTGACCTGGTTTTCGCCTATCCAGTTCGCTTTGAATTGCAGCCAAATCTATCTCTACCCCAGCCGGACAACCATCAATAATGCCTCCAATACCTACTCCATGACTTTCACCATAAGTGGTTAACTTAAATATTTTACCAAACGAATTACTCACCTAAATCTATTTCCTTGGATACGTTTCTTTAGCGTCATGACTAGCATCCAAAGAAGGTTTAACATCAGATACCAAATATTTAGTTTCACCTAACCACGGAAAAAGAAAGTATTTTTCTTTGTAATATAATTTTACGGGCTGTCCTGTTAAATTTTCTACTTTGTTAATTAATGCCGAGTCGTTGGGTATGGAAAATTCAAAAGATTCATTTAGCGTACCTTTTCCTTTTACCGCTCCAAAAGCATTAACATTTAGTTGCCCTTCCCAAGTTTTAAAAATGGTACCTCTTTTACTAATTTTTATTATAGTTCCTGCTCTTACTCCTTCACTATAGGTTCCATAATAAAAGAACGCCATTACGGCTATAAGAATCACTACAACTATGGCTATAAACTTTTTCATTGTTATTGATTTTTTATTTTAGGCTTCTTCTTCCCAAATCATCGACAAGTTAATAATTGTTTGCACTGCTTTATGCATATCTTGAACACTCACCCATTCTTTTTTAGAGTGGAATGCATGTTCACCTGCAAAAATATTAGGACAAGGAAGCCCCATAAAAGATAATCTAGAACCATCTGTACCCCCACGAATACTACCTCGCTTTACAGCAACTTCTGTTCTAGCAATTGCCTTCATGGCATGTTCCACTACTTCCGGATGTTGGTCTAAAATATTTTTCATATTTCGATACTGTTCCGTTACCTTGAAGGTGTAGGTGGACTCTGGGTATGCATGCATTACATTTTTCACCACGTTCTCCAATTCTGCTTCAAACATAGCTAGTTCTGCATCTTTAAATGAACGAATAATAAATGTCAACTTAGCACCTTCTGCGGTTGAATTACATTCTAAAGGATGAATGAAGCCATCTCTACCTTCTGTTGATTCAGGAGATAACCTGTCTTTAGGTAAAGCAGCAATAATATCGGCCGCAATTTTTACAGCGCTTTCCATTTTGCCCTTAGCAAAACCCGGATGAGCACTTACCCCGGTAATTTCAATTTCTACCCCATCTGCAGAAAAAGTTTCATCTTCAATAGAGCCTAAAGTCTCTCCATCTATAGTGTAACCAAATTTAGCACCGAGCTTTTCAATATCCACCTTATCTGCACCTCTTCCAATTTCTTCATCTGGAGTAAACAAAATCCTAATGTCGCCATGTTTAAATTCAGGGTTTTGCGTAAAAAAGTACATGGCATCCATTATTTCAGCCACACCAGCTTTATTATCGGCTCCCAATAAAGTTAAACCAGATGCGGTAATAATATCATTACCTATTTGTGCATTTAAGTCAGTATGCTCACTTGCCTTAATCACTACAGAATTGTCATCTGGTAGAATCAAATCAGCTCCCTGATAATTTTTATGAATTATTGGTTTCACATCCTTACCCGGTGCATCAGGAGAAGTATCCATATGCGAGCAGAAGCAAATCACAGGAATATTTGGTTTTTCTGAATTTGATGGTAGAGTTGCGTAAACATATCCCCATTCATCCATTGCGGCATCAGAAATGCCCATTTCCAAAAGTTCTTCCACTAATACTTTAGCTAAATCCTTTTGCTTCATGGTAGAAGGAATGGAGGTAGAATGTACATCGCTTTGTGTATCAATTTTTGCGTATTTCACAAAACGGTCAACAACAGTATAATTAATTTTCATATTCTAATTTTAGGGTTTTACAAAGACATTAATCCTTCAATTTTTTCGGCTAATTTGTACGTGGAAATTACAGATTCTGCATTTGGCATTCTATCTTTTCCGGTAACACTAACATACTTTCCGGTTTTAGATTCTCTAAAAGTAACTACTGCTTTTGGCGTAAATAATTCTTCTGCCAGGGCAATACTTCTTGGATTATTAGGAATAATAAATTTGAATAAGTAAGTACTTGGAAATTTATGATGCTCTTCGAGTTGTTTTTCAAGTTTTGTGTAAAACGCTTCTTTATCACTCATTTGCTAATTGTTTGTTACAAATGTACACTATAGCTCAATTTTTTATTCAAATCCATTCAATAAAATTAGCACAATAGCTACATAAATTGATTAGTAAAATATACTTAAGTCTAACCTACCTTTGCTGCAAAATTGTGCTCCGTGAAGTTTGAAGATTTAAATATTAATACCACACTGCTAAATGCCATTAATGATGTAGGTTATGATACGCCTACTCCAATTCAAGAAAAGGCGTTTCCGGTGGTGATGTCGGGAAAAGACATAATTGGCATTGCTCAAACGGGTACGGGTAAAACTTGGGCTTATTTGTTACCACTAATTCGGTTATATAAGTTCACCAAGAGTATGCATCCAACCATGTTAATTTTGGTACCTACCCGCGAACTTGTATTGCAGGTTGTGGAGGAAGCTGAGAAATTAACAGCATACTCTAATTTGAGAGTAGGTGGTTTTTACGGTGGAACCAACATCAATACTCAAAAAGAAAAAGCTTTTGCGGGTTTAGATTTGGTGGTGGCTACCCCGGGTAGATTATTTGATTTAGGTAGGACTGGTGCACTACGCTTAAAGAAAATTAATAAACTTGTTATTGATGAGGTAGATGAAATGATGAATTTAGGTTTCAGAACGCAACTGAATGCCATATTTGAATTACTTCCAGAAAGAAGGCAAAACATTATGTTTTCGGCTACCATGAATAGTGAGGTAGAAAAGCTAATTCACGGTAAGTTTATCAATCCGGTAAATATCACCATTGCACCTACCGGAACTCCTATTAAGAAAATTGAACAAGCTATTTATAAAATTCCAAATTTCAATTCAAAAGTCAATCTTCTTTCACATTTAATTGAGAATGCAAAAGGCTTTACAAAAGTCTTGGTTTTTGTGAAAAATAAACGATTTGCGGATAGGCTGTTTGAAAGAATTGAGGCTGAATACCCTGGGTGGAGTCGTGTTATTCACTCCAACAAAATGCAAAACTACCGTATTCGATCGGTTAAAGCTTTTCAAGAAGGAAATTGTCAAATGCTTATTGCCACTGATATAATTGCTAGAGGTATTGATGTAGAAGGTGTTAGTCACGTTATCAACTTTGATTTACCAGAACACCCAGAAAATTACATGCACCGTATTGGAAGAACGGGTAGAGCTGAGGAAAGTGGAATTGCCTATTCTTTTGTTACAGATACCGATCAAGGTTTATTATCGAACATTGAGCGAATGATGAAAATTTCAATTAATCAGATTGATGTACCTGAAGAGGTAGAAATTAGAGAGGATTTAATAAAAGAGGAAACTCCAGATAATTTTGACCGTTCATATGTAAAGGGTTCTAAAAAAGCAGAGTTAGCCCCAGGATTTCACGAAAAAAAGGAAAAAAACAAGAAGACCAATCAAGGCGGTTCTTACCGAGCAAAAGTGGCTGCTAAATACAAAAAACCTAAAACAAGAGGTCAAAAGCGTAAGTAGCTTTTTAATATTTGGGTAAACACATATCCCGATTTAGTTGGGGTTTACCTTTTTTAATTATGTCTTTTTAAAACATCCGTAAAAA
>JBMYWA010000071.1:0-11711 GCA_049606935.1 Salibacteraceae bacterium | reverse complement strand
ACATCATCTTCTAATGCATGCGCAGAAGTATTTTCTTCATGCGAGTAGGCAAAAATTCCCAAACGGTCAAAACGCGTTTCTTTTACCCAGTCGTACATTTCTTGAAAATCTTGTTCTGTCTCACCAGGGTATCCAGCGATTAAAGTAGTTCGCATGGCAATTCCCGGAACCTTTTCACGTATTTCTCGAACAATGTCAATGGTCTTTTCCTTAGTAATCATTCTACGCATACTCTTCAGCATAGCATTACTAATGTGCTGAAGCGGCATATCTAGGTAATTACAAACATTATCACGCTCCACCATCACGTCCAAAACCTCTTTAGGAAAGGCAGATGGGTATGCATAGTGCAATCTAATCCATTCAATGCCTTCAATATCACTTAAAGCACGTAATAGATCTGCCAGCTGCCTTTTACCGTTTAAATCAATTCCATAATACGTGAGGTCTTGAGCGATTAACAATAACTCTTTGGTTCCATTAGCAGCCAGTTCTTTTGCATTGGTAACTAATTCATCAATTGGGGTAGAAACATTCAATCCACGCATAATTGGAATTGCACAAAAAGAACACGTACGATCACACCCTTCTGAAATCTTAAAATATGCATAATGAATTGGAGTGGTTAATAATCGCTCGCCAATTAACTCCTTTTTATAATCTGCTTTTAATGTCTTTAATAATCGAGGTAATTCTTTGGTTCCAAACCATGAGTCTACATCCGGAATCTCTTTTACCAAATCATCCTTGTAGCGCTCAGAAAGGCATCCCATTACAACCACCTTATCCACATCTCCATTTTTCTTGGCATCCACCCAATCTAAAATGGTATCAATAGATTCTTGTTTGGCGTCACCAATAAATCCACAAGTGTTAATCACCACCGTTTCTGCACCATACTCTTCACTTTCATGAGATACATCTACATTAGAAGCTTTTAATTGTCCCATTAATACCTCTGAGTCAAAAATGTTCTTGGAGCACCCAAGGGTAACCACGTTAACTGATGATGTTCTTTTCTTACCTGTTTTCATTATTCTTGAATTTATCTCAAATTTCTTGATAAAGAATTGAGATGCAAAAGTAGTTTACATTGTGGGTTAGACTACCCTTCGTTATTACAATTTATACCCATGCAATTATTGAATTTAATCCGGCTAATTATTAAACGAATACATTTAACAGGGGATTTCACTTAACACTTTAGTGAATACTCCCGAACATTATCAATAATAAACTGAACCTGGCGATCATTTAAAGTTGGATGGATTGGAATCGAAATCATTTGTTCCTGTACCTTCTCGGTATTTGTTAGGTGAATAGCCAAGTTTGTTTTAAAGGCTTTTTGCTGATGAATTGCCTTTGGATAATACAACCTTACTGGAATACCAACTTTCAATAAACTAGCTTTCAGTAGCTCTCTATTACCCTTCACACAAAAGGTATATTGATGATAAACATGGGAAGAGTTTTGAGGGATTTCGGGTAAAACAATTCGTTCTTGGTTTTTAAACACCTCTGTGTAAGAATGGGCAATTCTTACCCTTTCTTTTGTCCAAATATTTAAATGTTTCAGTTTAACGCGTAGAATGGCCGCTTGAATGGTATCTAACCGGCTATTCATTCCGATACAATCATGAACATACTTGGATGATTGACCATGTTGAGCAATCATTTTTGATTTTTTTATTAATTCTTCGGAGTTAGATACTATTGCTCCTCCATCGCCAAATGCACCAAGATTTTTGGAAGGGAAAAAAGAAATCGTTCCCATATCTCCCATCGTTCCTGCCATTTTTGCAATACCCTCAACTTTACACGTGGCACCAATAGCCTGAGCCGCATCTTCAACAACCCAAAGATTATTCTGTTTTGCAAAACTCAAAATTGAATCCATTTCTGCACACAGACCAAATAAATGAACAACAATTAAGGCTTTTGTTTTGCGAGTAATTTTCTTTTCAGCCTCTTTTACATCAATTATAAAAGACGAGTTAATATCGACAAATACAGGTTTTGCTCCTACCCTTACTACCACCTCGGCTGATGCAAAATAACTGAATGAAGGAACTAAAACCTCATCTCCTGGTCCAATGCCTAAAGTCAATAAAGCAATTTCTAGGGCGTCCGTACCATTTCCAACTCCAAGAACAGAAGCATTTAGGTAATTGCCTAATTCATTCTCAAATTTCGCAACTTCAGGGCCACCAATAAACTGTTGATGTACTAAAACATTTTCAATGGCTCTATTCAGTTCTTTCTGAATAGGGGCATGTAAAGCAGGCAAGTCAATTATTTGGATATTTTCTTTCACTTAATGTACTCAACTTATTTAAAAAATAGAATCTTACTAATCAGGTGCATTTACTTTATTGGCAACCTTAACCAAAAAGTGAATCAACAAACTCCTTTTTATTAAACTCCTGCAGGTCATCAATACCCTCACCTACTCCAATATATTTTACTGGAATGCTGAACTGATCAGAAACTCCAATAACCACTCCGCCTTTTGCTGTACCATCTAGTTTTGTAACCGCTAGAGAGGAAACTTCTGTGGCCTGAGTAAAAGCTTTAGCTTGTTCAAATGCATTTTGTCCTGTGGATCCATCTATTACTAACATAACATCGTGTGGGGCATCCAGTAAAACCTTTTTCATTACATTTTTAATCTTACTTAGTTCATTCATTAAATTGATCTTATTATGTAATCTACCAGCCGTATCAATTATTACAACATCTGCATTGTTCGCCTTTGCACTAGCCACGGTATCAAATGCCACCGAAGCGGGGTCTGCACCCATTCCTTGAGAAACCACAGGAACACCGGTACGTTTACCCCAAATCTTAATTTGATCTACGGCTGCAGCCCGAAAGGTGTCAGCTGCTCCTAACATAACGTTTAATCCTTGTGCTTTAAATTGATTCGCTAATTTCCCAATGGTAGTCGTTTTACCTACCCCATTCACGCCAACAACCATTATCACATAGGGTCCATCTACTTTAGGGATTGCAAATTCAGAGGTAACATCTTCATCCTTATCATCTAACAAAGAAGCTATTTCTTCTCTTAATATTTTATTAAGCTCTGAAGTACCTACATATTTATCCCGGGCAACCCTTTCTTCAATTCTTTTGATAACTTTTAAGGTAGTATCCACTCCCACATCTGAGGTTACCAGTACTTCTTCCAAGTCATCAAGAACATCATCATCTACCGAATCCTTACCGGCAACTGCTCTAGACATTTTTGATAAAAAGCCCTCTTTAGATTTCTCTAATCCTTTATCTAGTTTTTCTTTTTTGTCTTTTGAAAAAATATTTAACCAAGCCATAAAATTCACTATTTAACTTCAAAGATAACCACGTTAACCATGAATCATTAAAAAAATAAAATAACTCCAAAAAAAAAGCTTCTTCGAAAAAACGAAGAAGCTTCCTTATCTACCGATGTAGATGAATTATTTAGAAATAAATTCCTTTACTTTATCAGTAGAAACTAATTTCTCTTCAAACATGTAAGCTCCCGTTTTTGGAGATCTTACTGTTTTAATAACTTTAGTAATGCTTTTAGCACCACCTTTACCTAATGTTGCAACCGTTTTCTTAGCCATCTCTTAAAAGTTTAGGTTTATTTAATTTCTTTATGAACAGTCATCTTTTTCAAAATAGGATTGAATTTTTTCAATTCCATTCTGTCTGGAGTGTTCTTTCTATTCTTAGTAGTAATATAACGAGAAGTTCCTGGTAAACCTGTTCCTTTGTGCTCAGTACACTCCAAAATAACTTGGATTCTATTTCCTTTTTTCTTAGCCATGATTAAATCCCTTTATTAACCTTTATAAAAACCTTTTTCTCTTGCTTCTTTCAAACAAGCTGTAATACCTTTCTTGTTGATGGTACGAATAGCAGAAGCAGATACCTTCAAAGTAATCCATTTATCCTCCTCTGGAATAAAAAACTTCTTTAAATGAAGGTTTGGTTTAAAAACTCTTTTAGTATGTGCACGTGAATGAGAAACATTGTTTCCAGTCATTCTCTTCTTTCCTGTTATTTGACAAATGTTAGCCATCTTTTCCTCTTGTTATAATTCACCCTTTTGATAAGGGGCTGCAAATATACTATTAAAATGATTAAAGTTTCAAGAACTTTTTGTAAAATTATTTGAATTAATTATCCAAAGGAACTAAATAATCATTCCGGCAGCAACGGTCTCATTTGTAGCCTCATCTATAAGGATAATAGAGCCTGTAATCCTGTTTTTACCGTATGGATCACACATCAGTGGTTTTGTAGTACGTAACAAAACTCTAGAAATGTCATTCATTTGAATATCCTTATCTTCCTCTAATCGATGAAGGGTATTAATATCGACTTTATATAATACTTCCTTGATGATTGCTCTCACTTCATTTGTGGTATGTCGGATATAGTATTTTGCTCTTGGTTTTGGTCCTTTATTATTTAACCAACACAACATGACTTCTAAGTCTTGCTTAGCTTCGGGCTGGTTGTTCACTCTAGAAATCATATCTCCACGACCAACATCAATATCATCTTCTAAGGTCATTGTAACCGACATAGGAGGGTATGCCTCTTCTATAGGGCCATTTAAGGTATCAATTGATTTAACCTTTGAGGTTAAACCTGAAGGCAAAACTACAACCTCATCACCTGGTTTAAATACTCCTCCAGCCACAGTTCCTGCATAGCCACGATAATCATGATATTCTGTAGAAAATGGACGGATAACTGTCTGAACAGGAAAACGACAATCGATCAAGTTTTCGTCAGATCCAATATGTATGGTTTCCAAATTATGTAGTAATGTACCTCCTTTGTACCAACTCATAGGCTCTGAACCATTCACCACATTATCTCCGTGAAGGGCTGAAATTGGGATGAAACGGATATCTTGAACATTCAATTTTGCGGCAAATTCTTTATACTGTTCCACCACCTTATTAAACTGTTCTTCTGAATAGTCAACCAAATCCATTTTATTAATACACACCACTAAATGCGGTATTCTTAATAAAGAAGCAATAAAAGAATGACGGCAAGTTTGTTCAATTACCCCATTTCTAGCATCTACTAAAATTAATGCTACATCAGCAGTAGATGCTCCTGTAACCATATTTCTTGTATACTGAATATGCCCAGGAGTATCCGCGATAATGAATTTACGTTTGGGCGTGGCAAAATAGCGGTAAGCTACATCAATGGTAATACCTTGCTCACGTTCATCCTTTAAACCATCTGTTAACAGACCAAGTTCTAGATGCTCAGAACCTCTTTTATCAGATGTTGCTTGAATATTATCAATTTGATCTTGAAAAATACTTTTAGAATCGTACAGCAAACGACCAATTAGGGTTGATTTCCCATCATCTACACTTCCCGCTGTGGTGAAACGTAGTAATTCCATATCTAAATAACTCATAGGAGTAAACTTGTATTATTGTGATTAAAAGTAACCTTCTTTTTTACGATCTTCCATAGCAGATTCTGAACGCTTATCATCTGCTCTATTACCACGCTCTGTGTTTCTAGCGGCAGCAACTTCTTGAACAATTTTTTCTAACGTGTCGGCATCAGACTCATCGCCACCAGTAATTGTAATATCACCTAAAGTTCTAAATCTAATTTGCTTGGTTACAATTTCTTCGTCAGGTTTCAAATTAATATGTTCCGAATTAGGGATCCATGTATCATTTCTTCGGATCACCTCACGTTCATGTGCAAAGTAAAGAGAAGGAATAGCAATGTTCTCTTTTAAAATATATTGCCATACATCCATCTCCGTCCAATTAGAAATTGGGAATGCTCTAAAGTGTTCTCCCATGGAATGGCGACCGTTAAATAAGCTCCACAACTCCGGACGTTGATGTTTGGGATCCCATTGACCAAACTCATCTCTATGGCTTAAAAACCTTTCTTTTGCTCGAGCTTTTTCCTCATCTCTTCTAGCTCCACCAATTGCACAATCAATTTGTTCTCTTTCTAGAGTATCTAACAATGTGGTTGTTTGCAACATATTTCTAGAAGCATTAAAGCCCTTTTCTTCTTGTACTCGTCCATCATCAATTGATTCTTGAACAGACCCAACAATAAGTTGAGCGCCAATCTCTTCAATTAAATCATTTCTAAACTTAATGGTTTCCGGGAAATTATGCCCGGTATCCACATGCATTAGTGGAAATGGAATTTTTGCAGGAAAAAAAGCTTTTCTAGCCAAATGAGTGACTACAATAGAGTCTTTTCCGCCTGAAAATAAAATAGCAGGTTTGTCAAATTGAGCAAAAACCTCTCTCAATACAAAGATTGATTCTGCTTCTAATTCTTCTAAATGTTTTAAAGAATAATTTCCCATAATTCTAAGGTGTTTTCGCCACTTTTTTTGGCTTGCAAATATATTTTTTTTCCTAGAGTTCCTTCTCTAGAAACTTCATAACTTTTTCAACCCCTTCGTCAATGCTTATTTCGTCTGATGGAATTCTTACATCAGGTTTTTGTGGAGCCTCAAAGGGGGAGTTAATCCCTGTGAAATTAGATATTTCACCACGTCTAGCTTTTTCATAAAGTCCTTTGACATCCCTAGATTCACAAACTTCAATGGGGCAATCCACAAAAACTTCAATAAAATTATCTTTTCCTACCACAGACTTTACAAAATCACGATCCTTTTTCAAAGGGGTAATAAAAGCCACAATACAAACTAAACCAGCATCAGCCATCAAATTGGCCACTTCTCCTACTCTTCTAATATTTTCGGATCTTGACTTCATAGAAAAGTCTAAATCCGAGTTTAATCCAACCCGTATATTATCACCGTCCAATAAAAAAGTTTTTACGCCTTTTTCAAATAATTGTTGTTCCAAAACATTTGCAATCGTACTTTTTCCAGAGCCAGATAATCCAACCACCCAAATCACTTTAGATTTATGACCATTTTGTTTATTTCTATTTACCCTGGTTATTTTGTGATTATGTGGTATTATATGAAGTTTTTCCATTAAGTTAAATATAAATAAGAACTGAATATAGCGAAGTAGATAATCGTCATTGGAAAGCCAAACCTGAAATAATCTTTGGAATTGTAGCCCCCAGGCCCCATCACCATAATATTAGTTTGATATCCCATTGGGGTAATAAAACTGGCAGAGGCAGAAAAAGCAACAATTAAAAACAAAGTTGATGTAGGTATGGAAAGGTTAGGTGCTAAGGAAAATACTATTGGAAACATTATTGATACCGCAGCAACATTGGTTATGAAATTTGTTAATACTACAGTAAAAAAAGTAATAGTAGCCAACATTGCAAACAGACTGGGTGAAGGAAAGAAATGTTGAATTCCTTCCAAAATGTACTTACCTGCTTGTATATTAGTCATGGCTACTCCAATGGCAATAGCACTTCCCAAAATCATTAATAATTCTAAATTAAATTCGTCTTTTAACTTTTTAGAATTAGTAAACCCTGTAAAAAAGGAAATTCCAAGAATACCGAGGAGCATTAAAAAAAATGGAATACTAAAGAACAAATGAGCTAGTATCATCCCAATAAAAACCAACCCAAAAATTATTTTATTTAATTTATCTTTAGGTGATTTATTCCTTTTTTCGATTAACCCTTTTATTAAATATAAATCACTCTGCGTTTTTATTCTTTTTTTAAAATCGTTACCCGCAATAATTATTAATAAATCTCCTGGTTTTAATATGATCCCTCCCAATTTTCCTTTTAACTGTTCACCATTTCTATGAATTCCGATTACAGCAGAATCATATTTTGATCGAAAATCAATATTTTTTAACGTGTTATTTGCCAAAATTGAATTATAAGGTACTACCGCCTCAACAATAGCGTTTCCTTTAGGGATATTAAATTTATAAGATTTTGCCCAATCCAGTATTTGACTATTTTCCACAAAACTAATTACTGAATTTTTATCACCTGCAAAAAACAAGCGATCTCCTTGTTGTAATTTAGTTGTAGGAGAAACTGGGCTAATGACCTGATCTTGACGAATAACTTCTGCTAAAAATATTTCTTTTAAATCTCTTAAATTCAATGATTCAACGGTATTTTCTTTTCCATCTTTTAGTTGCAATAAGACACATTCTACTAAGTAGTCTTGAATCAAATTCTCGCTAACATCATTTGGTAATTTTCTATTAGGTAATAGGTTATATCCAAGAGTGGAAGAATATATAGCCGCACCAATACTTACTAACACCCCTGGAATTAAATAATCAGTGAAACCTAATACAGGAAGCGAATTTGATTCTAAAAAACCATTTAACACCAGGTTTGTAGATGTACCAATTACAGTAATCATTCCTCCAGTAATTGCAGCAAATGAAATGGGTAGCAGTAGTTTAGATACGCCCACTTTATTTTCTTTTGCCCAGAGAATTGAGTACGGAATTAGCATCGCCACGATAGGTGTATTGTTCATAACCGAACTTAACAAAGAAACGCTCAAAGATTTTTTAAATAAAAACAACCTAGGGTTGGTCGTCCTTTTGAACAAGTAATCCATCCAACCAATAACATTAAAGTTGTCTCGAATTACTTTTGCAATGAAAATTAATAAAAAAATTGTTAATAGACTTGTATTAGCAAACGATTGGATAAACTCATCAATGGTAATGATATTAAATACAATTAAACAAAAGGCCGATAAACTAAAAGCATAAACCGGCCGAATTAGATTCAATAATAAAGTAATTACTAAAAAACCGAATATTCCAAAAGTTATTAGAACAGTAACCGTCATTTAACTCACCAAAAACCAGGGATTTAGTAGATTCTCCTTATTGTATTCCAACGGATTTGCTGAGGGATATTGAGTTACGGAAAACCCTGCAGAACGACAAATAGCATCACCTGCACCGGTATCCCACTCCATAGTGGGGGCAAATCTTGGATAGGAATCCGCACTACCCTCGGCCACCATACAAAGTTTCAAAGAGCTTCCGCATGAAATAATTTTTACTTCACCATGTTTATTTTCCATTTCTTTCATATAAGTTAAAGTCTCCTCACTCATATGTGAACGACTTCCTACCATCGTAAAAGGTCTACCGGTATTTTTTACGGGTAATGAAATACATTCTTCCTTATTATAATTCTTATGCTCTGAGTAATCATTCCATTTATAAGAACCACTATTTTTTTCTCCAAAGTACAGCGTTTTAGAAACAGGAACATAAATCACCCCGAAAACTGGGACCCCGTTTTCAATCAAGGCTATGTTTACGGTAAACTCACCATTACGTTTAATAAATTCCTTAGTGCCATCTAATGGATCGATTAACCAATAAGTTTCCCAAGATTTTCTTTCGGAATAGTCAGGTAATCCTCCTTCTTCACTAATAATTGGGAAGTTTGATTCCGACTCCAACACCTTCATTATTTCATTGTGAGAAGCTTTATCGGCTAACGTTAACGGGCTTTCGTCATCTTTAAATTCCACCCCCAAATCTTCCGTAGCATAGATGTCCATTATTGCCAAACCTCCGTTTAATGCAGCCTCAATTGCATACCAATACTTAAAGTTTTTCTTCATATTCTGTAATTTGTGGATAGTGAATTTTAATTTGTTACACTACAGAGGATCGTTGAAAATTCCTTGAATAACTTTTACAATTCTTTCTAAATCATTCTTTTTTAGATTAGATCCCGAAGGCAAGCATAATCCATGTTGAAATAAATCTTCGCAAACGTTTGATCCATAATACTCTGCATATTTAAATACAGGTTGCATATGCAATGGTTTCCAAAGAGGTCTTGACTCAATATTTTCAGCATCTAAGGTTAACCTGATTCGTTCTCTTGTAACTCCATTTGACTTGGTTGGGTCAATGGTAATGGTCGTCAACCATCTATTGGAAAAGTGGCCTACTGGTTCCTTTAAAAAGTTTAAACCTGGTAATTCCGACAGATGTTTTCTATAAAATTCGAAATTATTTCTTCGTTGTTGAACACGTAAATCCAAAACCTTCATTTGTCCCAGTCCAATTGCGGCACAAATATTTGAAATTCTATAATTATACCCTATGTGTGAATGTTGATAATGTGGTGCATTATCTTTGGCTTGCGTGGCTAAAAATTTTGCTTGGGAAACAGAGTGCCAGTCATTACTTAACAATGCACCTCCACCACTTGTGGTTATTATTTTATTACCGTTGAAACTCATAATTCCCATACGTCCGAAGGAACCACATTTCTTTCCTAAATAACTAGAGCCTGCGGCTTCCGCTGCATCTTCAATAATGGGAATATCAAATTCCATAGAAACCTCTTCTAACTCTGTCATTTTTGCAGGCATACCGTACAGGTGAACTACAATTATGGCCTTCGGTTTCTTTCCTTCTTTAATCTTTTTTACTATCAACGACCTAACCACAACTGGATCAATATTCCATGTTTCTAGTTCGGAGTCCACAAAAATGGGTTTTGCCCCTAAGTAAGTTATTGGGTTAGCAGACGCGGCAAAGGTCATGGATTGACAAATAACTTCATCTCCTCGACCTATACCTAAATTAATTAAAGCTAAATGTAATGCGCCTGTTCCAGAAGATAAAGCTGCTGCTCCTGTAACATTGAAATACCCCTGCAGGGCAGTCTCAAAAGAGTGAATAGCAGGTCCTGCAGGTGCCACCCAATTCTCAGCAAATGCATCTTTTATATTTTCTAATTCCTCATCACCCATATGCGGAGATGAGAGCCAGATTTTTGGAAACTTACTCATTTTTGTTTTATTTCTTCTACAAGGATAGAAAAATTTAATGAGCTATTTGAAATTTAAACTTACAATAACCTCTTGAAGAATAAATGATTTTACAGGCTAACTACTCCACCCAACTATTTTGCTCTAATATGATTGGCTCTATATCAACATCTCTTAGAAAAACTTTAGGCTTTTCGAAAAAATATTGATTTAACACCGGAACTGGAGACTTTTCGGTTAACAATGAAATTGAAAGATCAATTAGATCAAAGCCACACTTTGCTAATATTCCCGTGTATGCCATGTGCCTTATATTAATCTCGGTAACCATTAAGTTACCATGAGCATCTTCTTTAAAGTCAAAACTGTAAACCCCATTAGCCAAAACTTTAGTTTTGTTTTGAACAGTTGTCATAACCTCCTCGCATTTATCTAGCAACGTTTTTTCATTAAGAAGTATTCCAAAGGAGGTATTTCCAGTAACCTTTGAAGGGGCTATATCTGCCATTACATATTCCGCACAATGCAACCCTGCATTTGCTATACACTTTCCATTAACATACAACATTTGATTCGCCAAATGTCGACCAGTTAAAAATTCACTTACGGTAAATTCGGGAACATTTTTATGAATAAAAAGCCATGCCTGTAATTCTTCCTTTCTATCAATTTTTAATGAACCTAAGCCGCCAGAACCAACTGAGGCTCTAATCCAACATGGATAACCAATTTCCGAGGCCACTTCTTCATATTTAGGTTGAGCAGGGCTTATGGTAATGGTTTTTGGAATAAACCCTGTGCCATCTAATAACTCAGCCATTTTAGCTTTATTCATTAGCGCCTTCACATGTTCTACCGGAGGAATAATAGTAGGGCAGGGATAACTTTTGTTATTTTTAAAATACTCTCCCCATGCTAGCACCTCGCTTTCTGGTTGTACAAATGCAAAATCAATTTTGAATTTTTCAATAATTCT
>JBMYWA010000070.1:0-11954 GCA_049606935.1 Salibacteraceae bacterium | reverse complement strand
CATAATTAAAGATGCTCAAACTCATTTAGCTCAACAAAAGATTGACCAATGGCAAAATGGATACCCCAGTTTAGAAATAATAAACAATGACATAATAAAAGGAAATAGCTACGTAATTATTGACACGAAAGAGGAAACAATAGCTACCACTATGTTTACAATTCAACCAGAACCAACTTATACAAAAATTGAGGGGCAATGGTTGCGCCCAGTTAACGAAAAGTATGGGGTGATCCATCGGTTGGCTATAAAAGCTAGCAAAAGAAACCAAGGAATTGCTAAAGCTATTTTCAAACATTTTGAAAGTGTTTTAATTAATAATAGCATTCCTAGCATGAAAGTAGATACTCATAGAGGTAACCTAGGTATGCAACATATGTTAAAATCTATTGGCTATACATACTGTGGTATAATTTACCTTGAAGATGGAAACGAACGGTTTGGGTTTGAAAAAATTCTAGAACAATGAAACTGATCCTAGCTTCTATATTTTTTATTTTAAGCACAATTTCATTTGCCCAAACAAGCGCGCCCTATTCGTTTTTTGTTGCTGGTCATGTTTCAGGAACTCCAGGCGTTGATAATATTGGATTACACCCAGAGTTCAAAAATCATTTTCCATATATTATCAACCGTAATGAGATTGAATTAGGTGTTTTTACAGGAGATATTGTGAGAGCTTTTCCGTACCCATTAGAATCTGATTGGATAGAAGTAGACAATGACGTTTCTACTTTAGGGATTCCGGTACACTACGCGGTAGGTAATCACGACATGGAGAATAGGGAGGTTTTTGAATCTAGATACGGGAAAACTTATTACAGCTTTACCTACCAAAATGATTTATTTATGGTGCTAGACCCAAATCTTGATCATTGGAATATTTCTGATGATCAATTAAGCTTCATTTCACAGGTATTAGATACTTCATCTGCTAACAATTTGTTTGTTTTTGTTCATCAAGTATTATGGAAAGAGGAAAATACCGTTTTTAATTACATTAAATGGAATTCAGATGAAGGTAGGGCGGATAGTATTAATTTTTGGAGTAGCGTCATTCCCTTATTTGATAAAGGAAAACGTCCGGTGTACTTTTTTGCAGGTGATGTAGGTTCGGCATCTTATGCTAGTGCATTGAGTTATGATAGAGTCGATAATTTCACATTCATTTCAAGCGGAATGGGCAATATGACCGATGAAAATTTCCTTGTTGTGAATGTTAGCAGTTCTAAAGAAATCACCTACGATGTGATATGCACTTCTGCAAATGAATATCATTGCTTGGGTGACTTAACCGACCATAAAATTAACGATTTACTACATATTGAACCATTTATCAATCCCACAAATACGGTTACTATTTATCCGAATCCGGCAATTAATAATACACTTTTACAATTTCCTGAAATTACAAGTGGTAAAGTTGAAATTTTCAACTTGAATGGTCAATTTCTTAATTCCGTTTTATTTTCAGAACAATATGCAGTGGACATTAACACTTCTAATTACAGTAAGGGGATTTATTTAATTCAAATAAAAACGTCTGAAGAAATGTATCAAAAAAAACTTGTTGTTAAATAAAAAAGGCTCTTCCAGTGGAAGAGCCTTTTTGTTTTCTTATTGAACGTTATCCATAATTTCTTGAACCACTTCAGGATTCAATAATGTAGAAGTATCTCCCAAACTATCGGTTTCATTACAAGCAATTTTGCGCAAAATTCTACGCATAATTTTACCCGAGCGTGTTTTTGGAAGTCCATTAGTGAATTGAATTTTATCCAATTTTGCAATAGGACCAATATGCTCTGTAATGATTTGATTAATCTCTTTTCTCAAATTATCATGATCCCGGCCTTCGCCCGTTTCTTTTAATGTCACATATCCATACAAAGCATTTCCTTTTACTTCATGAGGAAAACCAACAATTGCCGATTCAGCCACCGCTGGATGCTCATTAATAACATCTTCAATTGGAGCAGTTCCTAAATTATGCCCAGAAACGATAATTACATCATCTACACGACCTGTAATTCGGTAATAACCCACGGTATCTCTTAAAGCGCCATCTCCGGTAAAGTATTTATCCTCAAACGCACTGAAATAGGTCTCTTTGTAACGTTGATGATTTCCCCAAATGGTTCTTGCCATAGATGGCCAAGGGTATTTAATACATAACCTCCCGTCTACCTGATTCCCTTCAATTTCATTTCCATGTTCATCCATTAAACAGGGTTGAACTCCAGGTAAAGGAAGCGTTGCATAGGTAGGAATAGTTGGAGTAACATAAGGAATGGGAGACAACATAATTGCACCTGTTTCGGTTTGCCACCACGTATCCACAACCGGACTTAATTTCTTGCCTACATTATCATTATACCAGTGCCAAGCTTCCTCATTTATTGGCTCACCTACAGACCCTAAAACCTTTAAGGAAGATAAATCATACTTATTTACGTAATCTAAATTCTCCTTCGCTAAAGCTCTAATAGCAGTTGGAGCGGTGTAAAATTGAGTGACTTTATGTTTTTCTACTACTTCCCAAAACCGACCACAATCTGGATAACTTGGAACACCCTCAAACATGACTGTAGTTGCTCCATTCGCTAACGGTCCATAAACAATATAACTATGCCCAGTAATCCAACCAATATCTGCGGTACACCAGTACACGTCTCCATCTTTGTAGTTGAATACATTTTTAAACGTATAAGCACTGTTCACCATATAACCACCAGTAGTATGCACCATTCCTTTAGGCGAACCTGTAGAACCAGAAGTGTATAGAATAAACAACGGGTCCTCTGCATCCATTATCTCTGGTGCACATTCGTTGGATGCCTCATCCAGTAACGGTTGCAACCATTCATCGCGCCCGTTTTTCATGTTGATTTCGGAATGAATTCTTTTTGCAACTAAAACACTTTCAATACTTGCACAGTCTTCTAACGCTTCGTCTACAATTCCTTTTAAATCAATGGTTTTAGCTCCACGGTAAGACCCATCAGAAGTAATCACCATTTTACAATCAGAATCATTGATTCGTGTAGATAATGCCGTGGCCGAAAAGCCCGCAAAAACAACCGAGTGAATAGCTCCAATACGGGCACATGCCAGTACTGAAATAGCTAATTCAGGTATCATAGGCAGGTAAATACATACCCGATCACCTTTACCAATTCCTCTTGATTTAAGCACATTGGCAAACTGATTAACCCGTGCATGCAGCTGATTATAAGTTATATGTTCGGCTGGTTCATTTGGGTCATTTGGTTCAAATAAAATGGCCGTTTTATGGCCTTTGGTAAATAAATGACGGTCAATACAGTTCTCTGTGATATTAAGTTTCGCTCCTTCGTACCATTTTACTTCTGGAGTTTTAAAATCCCAGCTCAAAACCTTATCCCAACGCTTACGCCAAACAAAATGTTCTTCTGCAATTTCCTCCCAAAAGTTCTCTGGTTCACGAACCGATTTACGGTATACTTTATAATACTCTTCTAAGTGTTTGATATGATAATTGCTCATAGTTCGGGGTGTTAATTTTATTCAGATTGCGTACTAAAATAGCCTTTAGAATTACAACCTACGGTTGCCCAATAATTCGGGTTGGTAAATTTAACATTTGTGAATAATTATAATGATACAATTCTATCAAAAACATGCACAATTATTCTTTGGTACAATCACAGTATTCCCCATTAACTCGATCAATTTGATCTTCGCACGTGGCTTGGCCTTCAACTTCATACATCGCAGTACCATCTGCACTACGGGCAATGCACTTTTGAGTTTCGTCTTTTTTACAACTTCCAAGAATTAAAACACCTACACTTAACACCAGTAATATTCTCATAATTAAAATTTTACCCTAAACGGGTAAAACCACAAGAGTATTGTCATAAATGAATTTTATTTCCCAGTTAATCTTAAAACCACATCTTTATGTTGCGAAAAATCTTATAATAGGTTAAATTGTTTTCTTTTAGAAACCTGTGTAGACGAATTTACGCATAATAATAGCTATCGAAAACCTATTCATTTTGGCGATACGCAGCCAATGCTAATCTAATTTCCTCCAAGCCAAAAACAGAGTTGGACAGAATTTACCGTACTCGTTTAGCTTGGCCTCTATACTCTCGCATTGGCCGAAAACCCTAAACATAGATGTTTTAGCCTTAATACAACATTAAAACATGCTCACCTGAGATAATAAACTTCTTAACCGTGAAGGACTTTGTTTTCTTTGAGGGTGGTGGCACAGTAAGGTTGCCATAGACTTTAAAGAATGTATCTTTTTATCTTCATATTCTTCGCGATTAAGACTCCACTCTAAACGATTAATAAACGGCTTTATAGGTACGTCTAGCAAAGTTTTTATAGAAAGTTTTTCACCTAATGAAATAGAGGCTATTTTATTTTCTCCAAGGTATACCACCTTATTAGTGAGCCCACTTAATGTAGCCGCTACATTACTAATGTAAAAGGCATTTTTACCTAGCCCAATAGAAAGCATATTTGGACCAACATTCCCAGCTACCATATTGTTTGGCGTTTGTTTTGACATTACCAAAACGGCATAAGCGCCATCTACTTTTTTTAATGCTATTCTTACCGCTTCTTGTAGGCTTACTTCTTCATTGATTTGAGTTTCATCAATAACCCGAACCAAATACTCACTGGCACATTCATTTTCAAAAACATGACCACGGGTTTGTAAATCGGCTTTTAAGGCTTCTACATCATCAACTTCACCCATAAACACCAAGGCTAAATCACCAATAGTAGCAACAGCCGTGTTTAGTGGCTGATGAACCACTCTTTCTGTGCTCCAAAGTTGCTGAAATGCCAACCCTGAATTTACCGTGTTAAGCTTCATATTACCCCACGTTAAGGGGTTATTTAAAACTATTTGAGGCTCAAAAACATGAATTTCATTAGTTTGTAAAAGCGATTTTTCACGCTTTGTTTCTTTAGGTACTTTTTTAGTGAATTGGTTTAATTGCGTGTAGGCATCTTGTCCTCCTAGGTATCCAAAAATTTGTTGCATGGTCTGTTTATTTAATTGATAAGTGGTTTTTATTCGTTCTCACCATGCAAAGAAACAGAGAAAGTAGGGTGTCTAATTTATTTTTCGAAGTTTGGACGTAATTACTCGGAGTTTGGAAAAATATCCTGGTTAAAGCAGTTTTAAGGTAAGTCTAAACGTAACTTTAAATCTTGGCGGTAGGCTCTACTTACCGGAATAACATTGTCTTTTATTAAAAGGGTGTGATCTTCAATGTCTTTAATAAAAGAAAGGTTCACAATATATGACCGGTGTACCTTCATAAACTTAACCGTTGGCAGCTTAGCTTCCATTGCTGAAAGTGTGGAGTGAACAATAAGTTTTGAGCCGTCACTCATAAAGAGCGTCACATAATCTCCTAAGGTTTGAACCGTAGTAAGATTATCAAATAAAACACGCACAAACCGCCCGTCTGACCTCACATACATATCGCTTTTTTCAACGGTAACAGATGCTTTTGCACGAAGCCTTTCAATGGCTTTATTCACTCTTGCAAAAGTGGCCGGTTTAGGAATAAAGTCTAATACTTCATACTCAAAAGCTTCTACGGCATAGTTTGAATTACTTGTAATTAACACAATTTCAGGCAAGTTTGATGAAGAAGCTAATAGCTCTAACCCAGTAAACTCTGGCATTTCAATATCTAAGAAAACTACCTCTACCGCATTAGACTGCAAAAAAGCTTGTGCATCAAATGCCGAATCAAAAGAACCTACTACTTCAATATCATTAAATTTTTCTAGCAAGTAATTAATTGACTCTCTGGCCATCATATCATCATCTACAATTATTGCCTTCATACCTTTTGTTATTTTAACTTAGACACTAATATTTTTACAGCTCCTTTTGTTTTTTCCAATTCTTTTAAAATGACTTTAAAAGAGTCTTCTACATCATTGAACCGCGTTTTTTCTATAATTTCAATCTCTAATCTCTGACAATGGGCATGTAACTCCTCTAAGCCCATCATTTTAACTGATGGCGCTATTTTATGTAACCAAGATTTTATGGCCTCTACCTTTTTTTCACCCAGCAGGTGGTTGGCTACTTTCTGTTCCTTAGGTAACATTTTTAAATACAACTCTGCCATGTGTAAAGCATACTCTTCATCACCCGCATACATATCAACCAGAACCACAGGGTTAATGCATTTAGGTAGAATTAAAGATGCCATATACATTTTTTTAACCTCAGCCCCTCTTGGTTTGCCTGACACACGTGGTGTGTTTTTTTCTAATACTGATAACAATTGGTCTGGAGTATACGGTTTAGTAAGGTAATCATTCATACCGGCAGCCATTGACTTTTGAATCTCATCAAATAAACCCGCAGCGGTAAGTGCTAAAATTGGCGCTTTGTTATTAGGATTTGCATAGTCATCTCTAATTTTTTCTGCCACCTCATATCCCATTAGTTTCGGCATTTGCATATCTAAAAGAAGGATGTCATATTTTTCTTTTTGCGCAAACCCCCATGCTTTCAGGCCGTTTTCCGCTAGATCATACCGAATTTTCCACTTATTCATTAACGCAGTAATGTATTTGGCGTTAATCTCACTATCTTCTGCTATGAGCACATATAAGTTCTCTAATTCCACCCTAGGGTTTATTGGTGAAGTAGCCGCCAAATCATCGTTAGCTTCTTCTGCTATATTCACACGAAGGGTAAAGGTGAATTTTGTTTCTTTATTTAGCGTGCTTGTTGCTGAAATTTCGCCACCATGTATTTCTACCAAGCTTTTACAAATGGCCAATCCAAGACCGGTTCCAATATTTTCTACCATCAAGTTACTTTGCACTTGTTTAAACCGGTCAAAAACATACTCAATTTTTTCTGGGGCTATACCAATACCATTATCAGTCACCTTAAACTCCAACACCAATGACTCATCGTGTTGACTTTTTAAAGCTACTTCTACCTTAATTTGTCCGTTTTTCGTGAACTTAATGGCATTGCCAATAAGGTTCAATAAAATTTGATTTACAATGGTTTTATCTGCACGTATTTTTTCAGGAATGGCTGGATCAACAAAATACGTTAGCGTATTTCCTTGTTCTTTTGCTTTATAATTGAGTGTATTGCAAATCATTGCCAATGCGCGCTCTACACGAATTTCGCTTAGCATTACTTCCAGTTCTCCCGATTCAATCTTAGAAAGATCTAAGACATCACTAATTAAACCGTGTAGAATATCTGTGGCCACCTTTAAGTCTAACACATATTGGTTTTGCTCTTCGTTTAGATCGGTTAGCAACAACAAGTTTGACATGCCTAACACGGCATTAAGTGGTGTACGAATTTCATGACTCATTTGAGCTAGAAATAGATTTTCTGCCATTCTAGCCTTTTCTGCATCTTCTTTTGCTTTTTCAAGGTCTTTCTGTAACTCTTTTTGTGGGGTGATATCCAAGTGCGCACCAATAGAACCGTCTACCTCTCCTTTCAAATTGTAATAGGGCGCACCACTTATAGCTACCCACATAAACGAACCGTCTTTTTTTCTCAATTCAATTTCATACACTCCTGCTTGGCCGCGCATTCTTTTTTTAGATTGTTCCTCCATCAAGGAAACATCTTCGGGTTTCAGCAGTAACTCTACCGGAGACTTTCCAATTATCTCATTCTCTGTATACCCAGTCATGTCGCAAAACCAAGGATATGCCTTTTAAATTTTTCCGTCATTATCTACTTCTAACAATCCCAGTTCCATCCCCTCAATAATGCCGCGGTACTTTTCTTCGCTAGCTTCTAGGGATACTCTGGCCATTACTAAGTCATGTATATCTCGCGCGATAGCGGTGATATTTATATTATCGGGGTTTGAAAAATCAATTTGTACCTGCTGACCCAGCCATAAGATAGATTGATCAGCCTTTAATATTGGAAATTCTAGATAGCTTTTTTCAATTCCTTTTTCTATTGCATTTAGATAGAATTCTTGAACCTCACTGCGATGCTTTGGGTGGATTAAATCTAAATAATATGTTCCTATTAAATTTTCTGGGTAGAGACCTGTTATCTCTTTACAAACTGGGCTAACATAGGTAAAGTAGCCATCAACACTTATTTCAAAAATAATATCACTGGCTGATTCTATAAGCGCTTGGTACCTTTCTTTACTGCGCTGTAATTCGTTCGTTCTTTGTTGAATTATTTGTTCTTGAGAACTGTTTAATTCTCGCAGCTTTTCATTTGTTAGGTATAGCTCCAAGGCCTTATTCTCAAGAATATTTTCCGCCTGCTTTCGTGCCTCGATTTCTCGATGCAACCTTCGCTTTAATATATCTACTTCGCTCAATGTATTTTGGTAATTACAAACTCAACAGTCGATCCATCACTATTAATTTCATTCATTTCTAATGTTGCTTTTTCACCAAAATGTGCAATAGTTGCTTCAAACAACCCGTAGGCAAAATCTCCTAGGTGTCTCTCCGATCGGTAGACCAATTTTAACATGGATTCTGATTCAGCTACCGTTTCAAAACTGGGCAGTTGTGCATCTGGATATAACTTCAAAACCTCCACATGAATATAACTATCTAGTGATTTTAAAAAGTCAAAAAGCACTAATTCCGGACTAAAAAAATGGGAATACTTGCTTTGAAATATCCTGAACATATGCTTGCCAAACAACCTAAGTACGGCTGGTAGTTCTTGATGCGAAACTTTACAATACTCTACCAAATACATCACCAACTCTTGGTGACTATAGGTGCCAACAGAAGTATACACTCCGCCTGATTTAGGGTTTGTGTTTTCAATAAGATGATCCACCATTTCATAACCGGCTACCTCTTCAATAAACGTAAAAAACTCTGTAAATACAACTCCTTTCATACTTGTACTTCAATTGTTATTGAGAGTTCAACTGACAAAACAATTAAAGCCCCTCCTTTTTTTGTGGTCTAAAATTACAACGGATTATTTAAACATCTGTTTAATTTTACAGGTAATCTGATTATCAAATTAATTGAAAGTTTATAATGGGGTTAGGTACTAAATTCCAAATAAAACTGGGACCTAACTATTCTAAAAAATTATTTCCGTGTCAAATTCAAAATTACCTCCGTATGTTGTGGAAAATCTTCTAATAGGTTAGCCTGGCCAGCCATTTCAAAATCGGCAAAATCAAAACCAGGGGAAACCGTACAGCCCGCTAAAGAATAGCCCTCTTTCACACTCACTTCTGAGGCAAACCAATCGCCAGCATTAACAACGTATTGCGGAACTTCACCGTTTTTAAAGTCACGTCCAATTTTTACTAATTGATATTCTCCATTTTGGGTAAGGATGTGTAAATTGATCGAATCTCCATCATAAAAATGCCACATTTCATCTTGCTTAATTCTATGAAATGCAGAAAAATTACCGGAAACTAACAAGAAATAAATTCCAGTTGAAAAACTACGCTTTTCAGCTCCGGAATATGGTTCTTCAATCTGTCCTTCACTTCGGTAAGTCTCTTTATAAAAACCACCTTCAGGGTGAGGAAGTAAATCCAACTTTTGTTTTAGTTCTTCAATCTTTTGGGCTGTGTCTTGCTTTTTCATCCATGCAAAAAAAAGAAAACAATCATCAAAAAATGCAATTACACATTGATTAGAATTAAATTCCATTTAATAACAATAAACCACATTAAATTCTGTTTTTATTGCAAATTAATCAACTCACATATTTTAAATTCCGATTCCTAGACCGTTTCGCAAACAAAAATACTGCAACATGAAACCTAGTTCATTATTATTTCTGAGTCTAATTTTTAGCTTTTTTATAATTGGGCAGACCAAAAAAGAACAAAAACTTTTAGCGCTTTTGAATTCCGGCTCCTATGAGAAAATGGAAAAAAAGTCTAAAAAGATTTTAAGAAAAGACCGATCCAATACCTATGCAAATTATTGCATGAGTAAATTGTATTTGCAGAAGGCTGTGAATCGTAAATCTGCTGCTTCTGCAAAAAACTACATTTCTAGGTCCCTTCGATACTATAAGAATATTCCACAAAATAAATTCATGAATTATCACGAGCAAGTTCATGAAATTATCCGTAAAAATGCCCTCGATTCCAACCAGAAGGTAAGCATCAACAATCAATACAGAAATTGGTTGTTGGTGTACTTCGGAGATTCTGTGCCACCATTTAACTCTCCCATAAAACTACAGATAGCCATTTTAGATAGCGCGAAAATTGGCGATAGTTTACGTTTTGAAATGCTTAAAACCGCAAAACGCCTTGAAGGTGTGCCTTATAAATATGCCGGAACCACACCCCAAGGCGGATTTGATTGTTCTGGATTTACACAATATGTTTATCATAGTGTAGGTATTGAATTACCACATAATGCCAACATGCAAAGTCAAGTATCCAGTAAAACAATTCCTTTATCTAAACTAGAACCGGGCGACTTAGTATTTTTTGGGTATGAGCATAATGGCGAAACCAAGGCAGGGCATGCGGGCATTATTTTCGCAAAAAGCGAAAATGGTTTTACGGTTATTCATTGCGTGAATGGAGGCGTGAAAATAGAAGGAGAAAACTCCAGTTGGGATAGGTATTGGATAAACAAAGTGCTTTACGGGATTAGTATGAACACCCTAGCCAATAAATAACTTGAATGTAAGCATAACAATATTTTTAATGGCGAAAGGGCTTAAATTCCTATTTTTGCAACCAGAAATTATGTAATTAACTTACCTGTTCTATTATAGAAATCAGGTACAAAATATTGGAATATGTATCCACCAGAATTAACAGCCCCTATGGCTGCTGAGTTAACCGATGCAGGTTTTACTCAATTAAGCACAGTTGATGCGGTAAACGAGGCAATGAAACAAGAAGGTACTTCGTTAGTGGTAATCAACTCGGTTTGTGGTTGTGCTGCAGGTAGTGCTCGTCCGGCAGCAATTATGGCTTCAAAACATAACAAAACTCCAGACAGACTTTTAACTGTTTTTGCAGGTGTTGATGGAGAAGCTGTGCAACAAGCACGTAAATTTATGCTGCCTTACCCTCCTTCTTCTCCCTCAATGGCGGTTTTTAAAGATGGTAGATTAGTTCACTTTTTAGAACGTCACCACATTGAAGGAAATAATGCTGAGACTATTTCAGAAAACTTGAAAGCGGCATTTGATGCTTTTTGTTAAGTAGAAAAAACTTATAGTTGATGAGCGCCTTGGGAAACCATGGCGCTTTTTTTGTGTGGTTATTTTTGAATCCTTACAAGCTCTTTTGTAACAGCTGCACCTACTAGTTCAAAAATATAAATCCCGTTTTTCAACTTAGATACATCAATAGGCGATGATGGGTTACTTTCACTCAATACTTGTTTTCCCGAAAAATCAAATACATTTAATTCTTTGGTTTTATCTGGTACAACCACCCATCCAGTAGAAGGGTTAGGATAAATTATTGTTGGATTATTAGTTGTTTCAGCTATAGAAACAGGGCTGTTTTTCACAAATCTGACTGTATTTTTCTCTCCAGATTGATCCATTAAAGTTAGAAAATAAACCCCATTTTGAAGAGGTGAAGCATCATAAGAAATTTGATAGGTTCCTGGCCAGTGGATGGAGTCACTTAATGGCGACCATACCTTTTTTCCAATTACATTATATAAATCCAAGTCAAGCCTAGTAAATAAATTGACTTTATAATTTACCGTTAAAACATCTACAACCGGATTAGGATAAACATCAAAAGCCTCAATGCTTTGAGGTTTCGCTGTATTAAACCACCCAAAGGAAAACAGAAAAATGAGTACGGGAAATAGGGTTCTCATATTTTATTAATTGTCCAACAACTCTTCCGATACCTTTTCCTCCACCGCATCTTTCATATCATCCAGTACACCATCAATTTTTGAGGGGTCGTACCATTCCGATTTTGTAATGA
>JBMYWA010000069.1:0-12078 GCA_049606935.1 Salibacteraceae bacterium | reverse complement strand
TCAATAACCAACCAAATATTCAACGCCACAATTACCGAGGCCGACAGCCAAGCGCCTAGTTTTGTCCACGGACCAATAGCAAACACACCCATGGTGGCTTTATCACTTACATGATGAATCAATGGAATCACGGCAAAGCCTAATTGCAAACTCAAAATAACCTGACTTAAAATCAATAATGTCCCGGTAGAACCTTCACCAAAAATGAGAATTACAATAACTGCAGGAACAATGGCAATAACACGAGTAATTATGCGTCTAACCCAAGGTTGAAAACGTAAGTTCAAATACCCTTCCATTACAATTTGCCCTGCTAAAGTTCCGGTTAATGTAGAACTTTGACCTGCTGCAATTAAGGCTACCGCAAAAAGTATGGGAGCCCATTTTGTTCCTAACATGGGCTCTAGAAACTTGTAAGCATCTTCAATTTCAGAAACATTGTACATTCCTGACTTATAAAAAGTAGCTGCAGCTAAAATCAAAATGGCCGCATTCACAAAAAAGGCCAAATTCAAGGCTATAGTAGTATCAAAAATGTTAAATCTAATGGCTTGACGCATCCCCTTTTCCGACTTATCGTAATTACGAGTTTGAACCAGTGAAGAGTGTAAATACAGATTGTGCGGCATTACAGTGGCGCCAATAATTCCAATGGCTATAAACAAAGCGGCTGTATTGGGTATTGACGGAATAAAACCCTCCATTACAGATGGTAAGTGAGGTTGGGCAAAAATCATTTCTGCAAAAAACGATAATCCAATAACTCCAATTAAGGCTAAAATAAAAGCCTCCATCCTTCGCATCCCTTTATTGATAAGGAATAACAACAAAAAGGTATCAAACAAAGTGAGGATAACACCCCACATCAAAGGAATATCAAAAAGCAAGTTCAACCCAATAGCCATACCTAAAACCTCCGCCAAGTCAGTAGAAGCAATAGCAATTTCAGCTAAAATGTATAGAGCAAAATTTACCGGTTTAGGAAACTCTTCGCGTGATGCCTGTGCTAGATCTAGCTGCCTTACAATTCCTAATCGGGCACTTAAGCTTTGAAGCAGCAAGGCAATGATATTAGACATTACCAAAACCCAGATTAATTTATACCCAAATTGCGCACCACCAGCAATATCAGTGGCCCAATTTCCGGGATCCATATAACCTACACTAATCAAATAAGCAGGGCCCATGAATGCAAAAAGTTTTCTGAAAAAACCCTTTTTGTTCTGAGCGTCAACCGATTGATTTATGTCTTCTAAAGAAGGAGTAATTTTTGACAATGCTGTTATTTTTAAAGTGCTGCAAATAAAGAGAATTAGACTCATCTAAAAAAATCAATATGACTATCACTTAAAATAATTGTTAAAACATTAGTTGCATATACATCTAATTGTAAATCCCAAGTATATTTGCGCCCTCCAATGAACATTGAAGATAGCATATTACCATTTTTAGGTCGCACCGTAAAGTCGTTAGAATTATACATTGAAGACCGTTTTTACGCGGAGAATATTCCTTTGTCTAAAATGCAATTTGTGTTTTTGCGTATCATTTCTATGAATAACAAACAACCCCAAAGTAATTTAGCCCAGTTAGTTGGTCGTGATAAAACTACACTTACCCGAAACATTAACACCTTAGAAAAAAAAGGATTAGTAAACCGTCAGACCTCCCCAATTGATAAGCGTGTTAAACTAATTGAAATCACCTCAAAGGGTGAAAAATTATTGGAAAGAGCATACCCAATAATTAAATCTATCATTAAAACGGTAGAAAGCGATATATCGGAAAAAGAAAGAAATCAATTCAAATCTACCTTAACAAAAATTAGAACGAAATTAAATGCGTTAGGCGCAAATCAAATTCAATAATATTATGTCAAAATTTGTAACAGTAATTATTACGCTTGCTATATTAATTGGAGCCTTTTTTGGGGCTGGGCTTATTGCGGGAAGCAAGAAAAAAAATAAGCCTGTGAATACCGTAAATATTCCTTCCGCCACCATAAAAACAGCAATAAACACCATAATTCCAGTAAGTATTATTGAAAGCGGCTTGCTATCTGCGAAATACAAAATAGACCTTTTTGCTGAGGTGCAAGGAGTCATGCAACCTTCAAGCAAAGAGTTCAAACCTGGTTCTAGGTACAAAAAAGGAGAGGTTTTAGTCAAAATAAAAAGTGACGACCACTATGCCAATTTGCAAGCCCAAAAAAGTGCATTGCAAAACTTACTCACCAGTATTATTCCTGACATTAAATTAGATTTCCCAGAAGCTTACAAAAAATGGGATAGTTACCTAAAGGATTTTGACATGAATGCTCCCTTAAAACCTTTACCAGAACCAAACTCTGATAAAGAAAAATTCTTCCTTACCGGTAAAAACATCTATACCACGTATTACAACACTAAGAATATGGAGATTATTAACAACAAATACACCTTAACTGCTCCATTTAACGGAATACTAACCGAAGCCCTTGTTACTCCTGGGTCATTGATACGTAACGGTCAAAAATTAGGCGAGTTTATCAACCCTACCCAATATGAATTGGAACTATCGGTTAGTAGGGCGTTGATCAATGCCGTTGAAATTGGTAAAGAGGTAGTAGTTACTAATCCAGAAAATCCTTCGCAAAAGTATCTTGGAAAAGTTTCAAGAATTAATGGAAAAGTAGATACCGAAACCCAAACCGTACAAGTTTTTGTAGCCATAAAACATGAAAACCTAAAAGAAGGCCTTTATTTAGAAGCAAAAATTGCCGGAAAAGAAAAGCTAAACGCAATTGAAATACCTAGAAATTCCTTAACAGATGGTAAATACGTTTACGTTGTAAATGCCGATACAAGTTTGGAGCTACAAGAAGTGGCGGTTGTTCACAAAAGCAGAGAAACTGTAATTATTCAAGGTATTAAGGACAATACTCAGATTTTAGCTCAACCCATACCAGGAGCATACGTAGGAATGAAAGTATTCATTAAGCAATAAGGGGTTTTATGAAAAAAATAATCATACACTTTATTAAATATCCGGTTGCAGTTTCAGTAGTAATTACTGGATTTTTGCTTCTTGGCGTAATGGGGGCAAAATCGTTAAAATCTTCCTTTTTCCCTCTTAATGAATCCCGAAATATTAACATTAATATTAGTTACCCTGGAGCCTCTCCAGCAGAGATGGAGGAGGGAATTGTATTAAAAATTGAAGACAACCTTCAAGGACTTATTGGAGTAGACCGATTTACTTCTACCTCCTCCGAAAATTATGCAACCATAAAAGTAGAAGTTTTAAAAGGTTTTGATGTATCAGAGGTATTAGACGATATAAAAAATGCGGTAGATAAAGTACCTTCTTTTCCTGCCGGTATGGAGCCGCCCATTATTTCAAAAGAAATATTCAGAACCGAGGCGGTGTCTTTTGTTTTAAGCGGTAAAGGATTATCGTTAAAAACACTAAAAGAAATGGGGCGTGATATCGAATCAGATATTCGCGAAATTGATGGAATTTCTCAGATTGAAATGAGCGGATTTCCAGATGAAGAAATTGAAATTGCCGTGAACGAAGATCGCCTACGTTCTTATAATCTCACTTTTCAAGAAGTGGCCAAGGCGGTTTCTGCCCATAACATACTTTCCTCAGGTGGATCAATAAAAACCCCTGAAGAGGAATTTTTGATTCGTGTAAAAAATCGGTCCTATTATGGAAAAGATTTGGAATATGTGGTGGTTAAAGCCCAAGACAATGGTAACAAGGTATACCTAAAAGACATTGCTAATGTTACAGATAAATGGTCGGAAAGCCCAAATAGATCCTACTACAACGGGCAACCATCCATCAATTTTACGGTGAACACCACAAACAATGAAGATTTAATATCTGTAGCGGCACTAACCATTCAATACATTGAGAGATTTAACGCAGCACATAATAATGTTAAGTTAAATGTTACGCGAGATGCCTCTCAAACTATTATTGAACGTACGGAGTTACTAACAAAGAATGCACTTCAAGGAATGGCTCTTGTATTGTTCTTTCTTGCCTTATTTCTAAAACCTCGATTGGCATTTTGGGTGGCATTTGGTTTACCTATTTCTTTTTTAGGAATGTTCATGTTTGCCGGATATTTTGGCGTAACTATTAATGTGCTATCCTTATTTGGGATGATTATAGTTATTGGAATTCTGGTAGATGATGGAATTGTTATTGCTGAAAACATCTACCATCATCATGAATTAGGCAAAAACCCAATTCAAGCCGCCATAGACGGAACCTTAGAGGTAATGCCTGCCATTGTTTCTGCCATATTAACCACTCTAATTGCTTTTTCTACCTTCTTCTTTTTAGATGGCAGAATCGGAGAGTTCTTTGGAGAGGTTGCTGTTATTGTTATTCTAACCTTGGTAATCTCATTGTTTGAAGCCTTGGTAATTTTACCTTCACACATGGCACATTCAAAAGCCTTAACCAAAGATCAAAAAACCTACAGTTTCAATAAATGGGCAGATACAGCAATGAACTTTATGCGAGACAAACTTTATGGCCCGTATTTAGAATTTTTCATGAAACATTGGTGGTTTGGCTTAGCCATTCCTATTGCAATTTTTATGCTAACCATTGGCTCTATTGGAGGCGGAATTATCAAATTCACCTTCTTTCCTCAAATTGCGAGCGACCGGGTGGTGGTTACTTTAAAAATGCCACAAGGCACAAATGAAGCTATTACAGATTCTATCATAACACATATCGAATCCATAGCTTGGTCATTGAGTGACAGTCTTGAAAGTGAATATGGGGTAAAAGATCCCATTCAAAACATAATTAAAAGCGTGGGCCCTGGAACATCTACAGCAAAACTAAACATCAACCTTTTACCTGGTGAAAAAAGGAATTTTAAATCGTTTGTTGTCTCCACTGCGCTTAGCGAAAAAGTGGGGGTAATTCCTACTGCCGAAGCAATAGAATTTGGATCAGGATCTAACTTTGGAGGCAAACCAGTTTCGCTTTCCATAATGGGAAGAAACACAGAGGAGCTTAAAGCTGCTAAAGATTTCATAAAAGATAACCTTCGTAAAAATCCTTTATTAAAAGATTTGGCAGATAATGATCCTGCAGGTATTAAAGAAATTAAAATTCAATTAAAAGACAATGCCCCTGCGCTAGGGTTTACATTAAATGATGTAATTTCTCAGGTACGATCAGGGTTCTTTGGGTATCAAGTACAACGATTTCAGCGCGGACAAGATGAAGTAAAAGTTTGGGTGCGGTATGATTTATCTGAACGAACTTCTATTCAACAATTAGATGATATGCGTTTAGTAAACTCCATGGGTAAAAGAGTACCACTACGTGAAGTAGCTAATTATGAAATTGAACGAGGTGAAATCTCTATCAACCACTTGAACGGGAAACGGGAAATTAGAATTGATGCCGATCTAAAAAATCCAAGCACCAGTGCCACCGATATGATGGCCGAAATAAAAGAAGAGCTTCTTCCTATTATGAAGGAAAGGTACCCTGGAGTAAATGCCATTTTTGAAGGTCAAAACAGACAAGCCGAAAAAACATCTAGTTCAGCCGCTGGCGTTCTTCCAGTAATACTATTTTTAATTTTTGTAGTCATTGCTTTTACCTTTAGATCATTTGATCAACCCATTGTACTCATTCTTATGATTCCGTTCTCTCTTATTGGAGTAGCTTGGGGGCATTGGGTTCATGGATTTGCAATAAATGTGCTAAGTTTCTTAGGTATTATTGCCCTAATTGGAATTATTGTAAATGATGGACTTGTATTAATTAGCAAGTTCAATGTTTACTTAAAACGAGGAATGAATTATGATGAGGCTTTAATTGCCGCTGGTAAGTCTAGATTCCGAGCCATATTTCTAACCACAATTACCACCATTGCTGGTTTATCTCCTTTGATTTTTGAAACCAGTAGACAAGCGCAGTTTTTAATACCCATGGCCATTGCTATTGCGTATGGAATTGCCTTAGCAACCGTGCTTACTCTGGTGTTACTACCGTTAATGTTGAAAGTAAGTAATTACATCAAAAGGTTTCTTTCTTGGGATGTGGCTAAACCATTTCCAACCCCAGAAGAAGTAGAAGGTGCTGTTATTGAATTAAAAAACGATATCGATGAAAATTAATAAATTAAACATGGTGTTAATGGCGCTTGCCTTTACTGGCATTTCAACTATTCAAGCGCAAGAGGTATTGCAAAAAGACCAAGCCGTTTCTATTGCTATGGAAAACAACTTTGATATTGTCTTAGCCAATTTAAATGTAGAAATAGCTGCAAATAATTCCAGTATTCAAAATAGTGGTTTTTTACCATCTCTATCTGGAAATGCTGGAGCCAGCTATGCTAACAATCAGGGATCAGCTACCCCAAGGCAAGGAGCCGAAACAGAGTTTACTGGAAATAAATCTACCGGAATGAATGCCGGAATTGACCTGAAATACACTTTGTTTGATGGGTTTGGACGCTCTAATACTTACAAGCAATTGCAAGAAAACTTCAACATATCCGAACTACAAGCGCGTCAGATGATTGAAAACACCATTCTAAATATCTTCAACTCTTATTACGAAGTTGCTAGGCTTACGCAAGATGTAGAAAATCAAAAAGAGACATTACAAATAAGTAAAGTACGTTTAGATCGAGCTAAGTACGGGGTAGAATATGGTCAAGGTTCACAATTAGATGTATTAAATGCCGAGGTAGATTATAATAACGATAGTATTACCTATTTAACAAATACTCAATTATTAAATAATGAAAAACGCAACCTAAATCTATTATTAGGAAGAGATGTGAATACCAATTTTAATGTAGATACTACCCTTGTATATGCCGATGGCTTAATGTTAGATATTCTATTGGTTAATGCCCGTGATAATAATGTTAACCTCCTTCAGCAAGAGGCTTCGCTAAGAAATGCAGAATACAATATTAAGTCTACCACCTCCAACTCTGTTCCTAAACTTGCTGTTAATGGTGGGTACGCCTGGAATGAAAATCAATTTGGCGCAACTAGTTTCTTAGAACAGCAAAAAAGCCAAGGCGTTAACCTAGGAGCTACCTTAAGCTGGAACATTTACGATGGCGGTTCTACTCGTATTAAACGACAAAACACCAAAATTGCTCTAGAAAGTCAAACCGTTAACTTAAAAAAGGAGCAGCTAAATATTGAACGCAACCTCAGCAACGCATGGACCGCTTATCAAACCGCACTATTCGTAAAGGATGCTCAACAGAAGAATTTACAAACCGCTCAAACCAACTTTGACCGGAGTGTGGACCAATACAAGTTGGGGCAAATTACAAACATCGTGTTTAGACAAGCTCAATTGAACTTATTAAATGCCCAATTATCACTCAATCAAGCTAAATATTCCGCTAAAAATGCAGAGTTATTCTTGCTTCAAATAAGCGGAGACTTGCGACAAGCACAATTTTAAAAGACTTAAAGACCGGGAGCAATTACCGCCTTTATTTTTTAATAGATTTGTAACCCAAAGTAATTCATGATAAACACACTAGATAGCATTGACAAAAAACTTTTGCTCTATTTTAATGGGTTTCATAATGAATTTATGGATCCCATAATGTGGTGGGTTTCGAGTACCGCTCTGTGGATTCCATTTTACATAGTGGTATTGTACTTTCTCATAAAAAGGCAAAATCCAATAACTCAAAAAGAATGGTGGATCAACATCGGTATAGTAACTATTTCTGTTTCTCTAGCCATTTTATTGGCCGATCAAATAGCCTCTGGTTTTTTCAAACCCTTTTTTGAACGGTTACGCCCCTCTCACAATCCTGAAATTTCGAATTTAGTACACGTGCTTACCAAACCAAACGGTGAAGTATATCGCGGTGGCCAATTTGGATTTGTATCCTCTCACGCGGCAAATTCTTTTGCCATTGCCTGGTTTGTAAGTCGCGTGTTACAAACCAAATTCGTTTGGATTATTATGGTTTCTTGGGCTATTCTAGTTTCATATTCAAGAATTTACCTAGGTGTACATTACCCTGGCGATATTTTAGGAGGCACGCTCATTGGTATTGGCGCTGGTTATGTTGCCTCTATTTTATTCTTTAAGCTAAAATCAAAATGGCTGAATTAAAACTACTCATTCCTGTTTTTATTGGCGGTGGACTGGGTTCTATATTACGTTTTTCTATTAGTGTTTTGGTGGTAAATAATCTTAAAGGATTTTTACCTATAGCCACCTTGGTAGCAAACTTATTAGCCATTCTAATTATGGGTATTACTCTGTTTTATGCCGAAGCCAAAATTGAAGCTTTTCCATGGGTCAGAGCATTTGTGTTAATTGGCTTTTGTGGCGGACTAAGCACTTTTTCCACGTTTAGTTTTGAAACCGTATTGCTACTTAAGGGCTACCATTGGGGATACGCCTTAGCAAATGTATTGGTGAGTGTAACCTTAGGAACTTTAGTGATTTACCCTTTTGTAAAGATGCTCAAATAAGGCCGTATTACTCATTCTATTATTTGGTCAATCATTTTAAACATAACCAAAATGTTTGGTAGTTTGAACTGATACTCATTATCATTGTTATGCTTCAAAACAGATCTCACCTATACAATTCTGTTTTTTAGCATATTATTAATTAAACACTAACTATTATGAACGCTAGATTTTTTTATGGTGCCCCCATCTTTTCGAACTCCCCTAAACTCCTAGTTTTAACCGAAGATGGCGTTTTGTATTCTGAGGTAAAAGAATATGAGGTAATCAACATTGAGAAAACGGTAAACGTTTCCTACACTAATTTTCAGGAAAAGAATTTTGAAAATGAAGACTATCCTGTTCTATTAGAAATAGGACATCAAGAAGCCCGCGAAATGCCTTTAGCCGGACAACCCAATTGGATAGACCGCTATGTATCTACCAAAAATATTGCGGTAGAGATGTCTCTTCAAGCATAACATTTATTACTCCAAAATAACCTCGAATTTATTCGGGGTTTTTTTATGCCTAATAAAAACGGATAATTAGTATCAATAATGAAATATTATAATAAATTATCGTTTATCATTAATTTATATATATTTGTCGTGAATTAATACAAAATATCATGAACAAATATTTATCCATTTTATTAGCTATCGTTCTTTTTGGAATTCCTGTTTACCTATTCATTAATCAGCCACCTGGAGAATCTGGCATTCTTACTTTTTTGGTCGTATTCATTTTCCTACCTCTGTTTGTTTTTAACATGGTAGCCAGAAAATATTTAATCTTCAAACCTTACTTCACCAGCCCATTAAATTTCATGATTGAATGTAAAAAGGAATCTTTTAAATATGACCTTTCTAAAAACTTGATGTTTATGAAGTTATTAGAAACCGTAAAAGAAAGCAATTTGCATTTACAAGAAACAAATGAGGAGAAAGGGGTAATATTAGCAACCACATCACTTTCATTTAAATCTTGGGGCGAAAATATATACCTGACCCTTGAACAGAAGCAAGATTACACCGAAGTTACGGTAGAAATGACCACCATTTCACAAGTTTCGAGTTGGGGAAAAAACAAAACCAATTACACCAACTTATTGAACCAATTTGAAAAATCATTGACCATATAACCATGCAAATTATTGTAAACCTGGATGTAATGTTAGCCAAACGAAAAATGAAAGTGAAAGAGCTTTCCGAATTGGTTGGTGTTTCCACCGTTAATTTATCCATACTTAAACAAAGCAAAGGGAAGGCTATTCGATTTAGTACGTTAGCAGCTATTTGTAATGCGCTTGATTGTCAGCCAGGGGATATTTTGGAGTATCAAGACTAGCGCTGCTACTACCTTAACTTCAATCTACTCAACACTACTCTAGAAGGCAGCATAGCTGCAAAAGAACCTATAACAATAATGATGGTCAGGATGGAAAATACATCCATCATTTGCAATTCAACCGGATAGTAATCTATAAGTAAACCCTCTACTGGAATAAATCCAAACTGAGATTGCGCAACTACCAATAACACACCTAAAACCAACCCTACTATACCCCCTGTAAGGGAAATTAATAGACCTTCTACAAAAAAGATCCGCTTAATGGTTTGAACCGTTGCTCCCATTCCTCTTAATACAAAAATGTCTCTTTTCTTATCCAATATTAAAATAGTTAGCGATCCAATAACATTAAAAGTGGCAATTAGCAAGATGAAGGAAAGAATTAAAAATGTAGCCCATTTCTCGGTATTGTTGGTTTTATACAACAGTTCATTTTGTTGATACCTGGTCTTCACGGTGTAATCAGGACCTAAGATTTCTTTCAGTTTTTCTTTAGCTATTTCGGCTTGTTTGGCGCTATGTAATTCCAATTCATAGGCCGTTAATTTACCCGGAGATTGCAACAATAACTCCACAAAATCAAGTGGGGCCACTGTGTATTTGGCATCGATATCTTGATTCACCGCAAAAACCCCAGATGGTGATATGGGCTCTATATAAAAAGCGTTTTCAATACTCACCGAGTTGGAGGTTCCGCTTTTAGCCGCATAAATAAAAATAGGTCGTAATGCATTTTGAATAAACATGCCTAATTTATCCGCCACCATATAGCCCACCAATAATTTGGGATTTCCGTTTTCGGCATATAAATCACAATCGCCCGCCCACATTAAACTATCTAAACCGCTACGTTGAATAAAAGCCGTGTCCACTCCTTTAATCATTGCAGGAGTTTGACTGTCTTTATATTTAATAAGAACCGTTTCTTCTAATGCTTTACCAATGCTTTTGACTTCCGCTACCGAAATGATTTTATTTTTCACCCCCTCGTCATCATAAAAGGTTTTAGAATTAGCAGATTCAATGCGAATTTCTGCATCAAAGCTAGAGTACAAACTTTCTACTAAATTATTGATACCGTTGAAAGCAGATAACACAATGATTAAGGCCATAGCTCCTACTCCAATTCCAAACATGGAAATGAATGAGATCAGGTTAATCACACTCTTTTTCTTCTTAGAAAAAAGATACCGCTTTGCTATGAATATTGGGAGGTTCAAAAGAGCCTACTCTTTCAAAAGGTTGTCAATCTCTTCGGCATAATCCAATGAATCATCGCCATAAAAAGCAAACTGTGGTACAATACGTAATTGGTGACGAATGCTTTTACCTAATTGAAATCTTAATTGAGGCACATACTGAGCTAAAATGGCTACATCTGCTTTCAAATCTTCGGTAGGGAAAACACTTACATACACCTTTGCAAAACTTAAATCTGGGCTAATTCTAACGGTGGTAACGGTAGTCATTTTACCAGGCAACATCTCTCCTTCGGTACGTTGAATAATGGTACTTAATTCTCTACGTAATAACTCTGAAACTTTATCTTGTCTTAATGAACTCATTTTAATTCTGTTTTGCAGCGGCAAAGATAAGCGAGTTTATTTGGCAATAATTGGTTTTTACTGGACTTATTTCAGTGCTAAACCATCCCCTACTTAAAGTTATTTAGCCAATTGTGCCTTCGGCAAAATTAATTGGGCAAAAAGAGCCACAAAAATCACCACCAAACTCCCAATGACATTATACCACAAATAGCCCAAATCAATGACTTCATAAACCGTTAAAAAGTGCAAGGTTAAAACCAGTGCCTGTCCGGTAAAAGCCCCAACTAGCAAAGCATTTTGTTTCACAAACTTCAAAAAGAAAGCCACTAAGAATATTCCTAAAATGGTACCGTAAAATAGAGACCCTAGTATGTTTACCAATTGAATCAAGTTTTCAAATAAATGAGCCGACAAGGCAATAAAAATGGCCAATACTCCCCAAGCAACGGTTAACCATTTTGAAGCCGAAACATAATGCGCATCTGAACCTTCTTTTTTGAAAAGTCGCTTGTAATAATCTACCAACGTAGTTGATGCCAATGCATTTAGTTCGCTACTGGTACTGGACATGGCAGCAGATAAAATTACCGCTAACAACAAACCAATTACCCCGTGCGGCATGTACTTTAAAATGAAGGTTAAAAACACGTAATCGGTATCCTTACCATCTACATTTACATCGGCTTTTTTGATCACCTCACGCATTT
>JBMYWA010000068.1:0-12368 GCA_049606935.1 Salibacteraceae bacterium | reverse complement strand
TTTTTGATGGCCGTAAAAATAAGCAATACGAAGGTTTTATTAAGCGTATTTATATGGGAAGTACTATTTAAAAAGGAACAGGCATGTTGTACATTTGCCATCCAAAATCAAATAAAATGAATTTAGATTTAACAGGAAAGCGCGCTATGGTTTGTGGTAGTACACAAGGAATTGGTCGTGCTGCAGCCGAAGAATTGGCAAGCATGGGTGCTGAAGTAATTTTAGTAGCCCGTAACGAAGAAAAGCTAAAAGCCGAAGTAGCAAAACTCCCAAATATTGGCGTAAACCACAGTTATTTATCTGCCGATTTTTCAGATCCTTCTGCGCTTACGGAAGCATTAGCCAATTTTGTAGCTAACGAAAAATCAATTCATATTTTGGTTAACAATACAGGAGGCCCTGCGGGTGGTTTAGCTATAGATGCTGAACCGGAAGCTTACCGAATTGCATTCAACCAACACTTAATTGCCAACCAATTATTAGCGCAAGCTTTGGTACCAGGAATGAAGGAAAATGGATATGGAAGAATAGTAAACGTAATATCCACATCAGTTAAAGCCCCGTTAAATGGCTTAGGAGTTTCCAACACCATTAGAGGTGCAGTAGGAAATTGGTCAAAAACATTAGCCAATGAGTTAGGCCAATACAATATAACGGTAAACAATGTTTTACCTGGAGCCACAAACACTGTTAGATTGCAATCTATAGCAGAAAATAAATCTGCTCAAACCGGAAAATCAGCAGATGAAATTTTAGCAGGAATGGCCGCTGCTGTTCCTATGAAAAGAGTTGCAGAGCCAGAAGAGGTAGCTAACGCTATTGCGTTTTTAGCCTCTCCTGCGGCAAGCTACATAAATGGGATTAACATTCCTGTGGATGGTGGACGTACTCCTTGTTTATAGCTACAAGTGGCGTAAAAAGACAAAAAAAGCTTGCTAGAATTTCTAGCGAGCTTTTTATTTATCTTGCTTTAAAGAATTTTCCAAGCTGCCGATAGTGTTACCATACTGTTTTGGAGCGTTGTATTATGATTTACATTTTGTAATTGGTAATAATCTCCAATAGCACCTTGATAACGAATATCAAATAAGAAAAAAGGAATATCAACAGAAACCCCTCCCATAGCCGAATAAAAGGCATCTTCATACCCGGCATCTTGCAAATCACCGGTATTAGCTACATTAAAAGAAGGTACTAACCCTGCGTTAAGTCTTACCTTAACCACCTTCAAATCCATTAACTTGTAGCCAATAATTAAGGGTAAATCAAAAGTGTAAAAATTAATTTTTGTTTTAGCACCTGAGCTCCCTGTGGTAAACACCTCCCCTTTACGGGCGCTAAAAAGTCCTTCTGCTTGTAGGTGTATTTTTTTTATCTTAACTCGAACTAATCCCCCTCCTTGAAAGGTAACAGCATTATCAAAACTTAACTTTAAACTATCTGAGTCAAAACCATTAACATTATAGTTTGCCCCAAATTTGAGCCCCAAGTTAATTTGTGCTGATGCAATTGTTCCGGTACACAGTAAGACGGAAAGAATGAGGTATTTTGTAAAATTCATAGTCATTGTTTTTAATAGTGCAAATCTATCTGCATATCAAAAACCATACCCACAAATTTCTATAAATATTACGCTTTTTTTACGATTAGCTTAAATCCTTTTCCGTGAACGTTTATTATTTCTAAATTTTCATCTGGACGCAAGTACTTTCTCAACTTAGTAATGTACACATCCATACTTCTGGAGTTAAAATAACTATCATCTCCCCAAATGGCTTTTAACGCAAATTCGCGTTCTAAAACTTCATTTTTATTTTGAGCCAATAATTTAAGCAACTGAGACTCTTTTGAAGTTAGTTTTTCAGATACCTCACCGTTTATTAAAGTTCTTTCATTAGGGTTGAAGGTAAACTTTCCAACAGAAAGGTCTTTAATATTTTCATCTTCCAGTACCTCAGATTTAGTTCTTCTTAAAATAGCGTTGATTCTAAGCAAGAGTTCTTCCATACTAAAAGGCTTAGTAATGTAGTCATCTGCTCCCAGCTTAAAACCTTCAATGGTATCTTCCTTCATAGACTTAGCTGTTAAAAAGATGATAGGAACCTTACTATTAATTTTTCTAATTTCCGAAGCCATGGTAAACCCATCTTTCTTGGGCATCATTACATCAGAAATCACCAAATCATATTCTCGTTTTGTAAAAGAGTCAAATCCTTCTTCGCCATCCACACATAATTTAACATCGTATTCTTTAGCACGTAAATATTCTGCTAGAATAGTTCCTAAATTCGGGTCGTCTTCAACAACAAGTAATTTGAAATTTTGCATAGTATCTTAATTTTCTGATTCCGAAGAATTCGTTTTCTTACTCTCCTTTGGTAAGTAGATGATAAAAGTAGAACCTTTTCCTAAAACACTCTTCACATCCACGGTTCCGAGGTGTCTGGTAACTATTGTTTTAACATAATTTAAGCCCAAACCAAAGCCTTTCACGTCATGTAGGTTTCCTGTTGGCACTCTATATAACTTATCAAATACCTTTTTTACGTGTTCTGCCCCAATGCCAATTCCGTTATCTGACACTTTAATAGCAATGGTGTTCACCACATTTAAAACCTCAATTTTTATTACTGGATTTTCTCTAGAGTATTTAATGGCATTATCCATAAGATTGTAAAGCACATTGGTAAGATGCACTCGATCTCCTTCAAAATTATAGCTTCCAGTTGGGTCAATTTCCACCTCTACCATTCCTTGGCGTTCTTTCACCTTAATATCCATTTTGCCCACCACCTCGGTTACGAGTTGCGCAATGTCTACATTTTCTTTTTTTAATTTAAAAGCACTTCGATCTAGTGCTGCACTTTGTAAAACCTCTTCCACTAGCATACCTAAACGCTTATTTTCTTCGTTTATCATTCCTAGGTAGCGCTTTAGCAAACTTTCATTCTGAGCCATAGATGGATCATTCAAAACTTCAACGGCTAAGGAAATAGTAGAAATTGGAGTTTTCAATTCATGCGTCATGTTATTGATGAAGTCATTTTTTATTTCCGAATTTTTCTTTTGGGTAATGATAGCCTTTACGGTCCAATAGAAAATATAAATAATGGCTAATACCACCAAGATAGAAGTTAAGAGCATAGAGAAAGTAGAGCGTAAAACAAAACCTTTTTCTTTAGGAAAGAATATTTTAAGGTAGCCAGGTTTCCCAATCAAATCATTTTTAAATAACCGGGTCATATACGTAGATTCTTCCAACTTTGAACTAGCTACTAACTGACTTCCAAACCGGAAAACACCATCCCCATCAAAAACACCGTATTCAAAATTTGTCCTAATTCCTCTTTCAAAAAGTGCCAATTGCAATAATGAGTCGAGAAATAAAGAATCAATACGATCTTCTAATTCTTCGGTAGAATTTATTTGTCTTAAACTTTTCTCAATTTCTCCAATAAACGCTTTTTTATGTTCAATTCGCATTTGAAGTTCTTTATTTAAGGAAATGCCTTTGTATGGTTTAGTTCCACCACCACCAAAAGCCCAAGTTTCTGGTGAATCCTCCTTTTCCTTTCCAAAAGTGGGCAGTTTCTGATCCAAAATCTCTTTAGAATCAGACACCACCACCCCATCTTTTTCTTCGCTAATCGATATTTGAATTTGATCTCCATCACGCACATAGCGCTCTACCATCATGTATTCAAAATTGGTATCCTTGCCAGCTTGGTTAATTTTATCCTCAGCGTTATTATCAATAAATAAGTATCGGTTTTGTTCACGAGCTTTTATCTGTGAAGCCGCCTCATATCTCGTTAAATACTCAGATACAGATTTTAAAGCATCGCTTACATTTCTGCCAAACTCTTCTTTTCTTAAATCTACCGAGCTTTGCACCCAATAGTACTGCATAGCTATTAACGCTACTACAGCAGAAGCAATAGAGAAAATTAAAATTTTGATGATATTATTCTGCATGGATAGCAAAAATACACTTATAGCCCTGTGATAATGTGGTTTAACGAAATTTAACATCCGTTAAGTTATGCTTAACAATATGCCTTTGGAAGTATTTTACTTTTGAAAACACACTACCACCAACGTTATTTCTTATCAAATAAATCCAACTAAAATGAAGGTAGTTTATAATTTTTCATTGTTAATTTTCATAATTATTGGGCTTTCGGCTTTTAAAAAAACAAGTCAAACAACGCCTAATATATTACCCATAAAAAAATCAGACATTACCAAAATAGGTTCTTCCTATGGCATGCGTACCCATCCAACTTCGCATGTACAGAAAATGCATGATGGAGTTGATTATATTGCTCCTATTGGAACTAAAGTAATTGCCACTGCAGATGGAAAAGTGACCAAAATTAGCCGTGACCAAAAAAAATATGGCCTTCAATTAACTATAACCCATGCCAATGGAGTTAAAACAAGTTATTCTCACTTAAGTGAAATAATTGTTGAATTAGGAGAAGAGGTAAATCAAAAACAAGTAGTTGCTAAAGTGGGGAATACCGGTGCATCTACTGGACCTCATCTTCACTATGAAATTGAAGTAGATAATAAAAAAGTGAATCCTGCTACATTTATTAATAATTAACAGAATCATTATGAAAACATTTACATCAAATAAAGGCTCACTTTTACCCGTTTTTGTGTTGTTATTGGGAGCTGGTTTTTTTAGCTCCATTGGTTTAGCTCAAGAATCGCAAACTAAAACGATTTCCAAAAAAGTAGAGATTAAAAACGACCAAGAAGTTACGAAAACAAAAACCATTGAAGTGGAAGAAATCAATGGAGAAAAACAAGTTACGGTGACTACCATTTCAAATGGTGAGAAGACCATTATTAAATATAAAGGGGAAGAGGCCGAGAAGTTTTTAGAAGGGCAACAGAAACGTATGCAGGAGGAAGTTGACAAAATACACTTGGAAGACATAGAAGACATGGAATTCACCTTTAATGTAGAAGGAATGGAAGAGGGGGATTCTAAAAAAATCATTATCGTTAAAACAGATGATACCCGTTCAGACCAGCATGAAAATATTGTTTGGACAGGCGACAATGGTGAGGAGCATCATATAAGTATCAACGACATGAATTTAAATGTTACTGATGGTGAGGATGGCGAACCAATGAAAGTTCAAATGAGCTATACTGATGAAAACGGAAAACAGGTAAAAAAAGTCATGGTTATTGATAAAACCGAAATGGCTGATACCATGGAAGATGTAGAGGATATTTTGAAAGATATGAATATTAACATTGATTTAGATATAGACGTAGACGAGGATGATTCTAAAACCGTAAAAACGGTGATTGTAAAAAAGCATATTATTATTAATGAAAAAGATGAAGTTTACATGGAAGATGATGATTCTGAAATGTTTAATTCATTTTCTCTTTCTCCTAATCCATCTAATGGTGTTATTAACCTAGAATTTGAAGCCTCAAATAAAGGCGCTATGGATATTATTTTATCTACCCTCGAAGGCAACGAGATTTTTAAGGACACGTTTAATGGAAAAGGAAAATATTCAAAAACTATTCATCTTAATAAGCACCAAGGAGTGGTTATGCTAACCATTACTCAAGGAAATGAAGTAGAGGTTAGAAAACTAATTATAGAATAACACCAGTTTCATGATTGCATCGTGGCTAATTAGGCAACTACGATGTACAGATAGGGAAGGTTTTGGACAGCCTTCCTTTTTTTTGCTTTGTAAAACGGCATTGGTTTTGCTTACATTTGCCTTTCTAAGTTACAATTCATGAAGTACCTTTTAATTTTGTTCTCTCTTATTTCCACACTAGCTTTTAGTCAAGAAAACACTAATTCGTGGAAATCTTTCCCTTCCAACGACACCAACGGAATTAAAAAAGGGAAAGAAGGCATTTTAACAGATCAAGTAACAGACACTAATATAGCGCATCCAAAACCAAATTCTTTGGGTACAAAGAAAATTATTGTTTCTCAAGAAATTACAATCGAAAACGAAAAGTACATTGAATATGCCAAGGAGCACCCACAAATTAATGGTTTCACTATACTGTTATATTCAGGTTCTGGGGCTAATAGTCGTCTAAAAGCGCGCGAAGTACTTGTTCAATTTCAAGAAAAATATCCAGCTGGAGTGACTCATTTGTCTTGGAAAAGTCCAAATTATGAGGTTCGCCTAGGAGATTATAGAACTAAGTTGGAGGCGCAACACGATTTAGAATTAATCAAAGCATCGTTTCCAACAGCTTTTATTAAAAAAGCTATGATTGAATTACCTCCCTTGGAAAAAGTAGATTTAGCTCCTATTGAGGAATAGTATTCTGAGCGGAATCTTTACGCATTTTATAAACTAGTCCTACCGCAATAAGAGCCACTAAGGCGTAAGGAAAAGCCATTAGGTAAACAATACCATTATTTATTCCTGAACCTTTACCTGATATATCAGATTCTACCACCGCTCTACACATACTGCATTGTGCAAATGAGAACTCATTAATAATAAGTCCGATTACCACTAAAATTATTTTCCGAATAATTGCTTTCATATTGGTGAATTTTAAACCGGGTAGTAGGGAGAAATCATTAAATACACTATTATTCCAGAAAGGGTAACATACATCCAGATAGGATAGGTCCATTTAGCCACTTTTCTATGCCCCTCGAAGTTACCTTTTACAGCCCTAAGAATAGTTATTAAAACTAAAGGGGCAACACAAGCCGCCAGTAAAATATGCGAAATAAGCAAAAAGAAGTAAACTATTTTCTCTGTTCCTTCTCCTCCAAAGTGCGTACTTTCCACCTGAGAATGATAAGCTACATACCCTACTAGAAAAAGTATTCCTAAAACAAAAGAAACCACCATTAATAATCGGTGTAAATCCTTTTTACCGGTTTTTATTGCGACTACACCTGCTAATAAAGACAAAAAAGTAGCTCCATTAATAAAAGCATTAAATCTTGGAATAGACCTCACAAAATCACCTGCTTCCCCACCTTTAGGAATGAAATATAAAATGGCTACCACAATTGGCAGCAACATAGCAATTAATACTACTATCTTATTTTTTAGCCCGTCTTCTTTCAAAATTATCCTCCCTTCTTTTTGCATTCTTCTGGTATTCCTCCAATCTAACGCGTTTAATCACATCAATAATACTGGACTGATCCACATACTGATTTCCATCAAAATAACCTCTTATATGTTGTTCTTTGTCTACAATCACAATAGATGCCATACCAGGCCCAAAAGGCTTCTTATTATCATCATACTCGGAATTAATAAGTAATCCATTATGAGCAAAATTTGCTAGATAATTAGAATCTTGGTTTACAAAAAACCACTGATCCTGTTCAATATTAAAGGGTTTCACGTATTCTTTTACTCTCTTATTATCCCAATTAGAAGGTGTAAGATTAATAGAAACATATTTAATATCCTTCTTATCAAAAAAGCGCTCATTAACCGCTTTCACCAATAGTGCATTTCGCGCGCTTGAATCTGAACAATCCATACAGAAAAAATTATATACTATAATATTTTTTGCTAAGTCGGTAGTTGAAAACGAATCTCCGAGGTGACTGTAAAATGTGGCTTCTGGAACCTTAAACAATTCATCATTTTCAATAGGTCCGAACACTTCCATTTTATCAATGTGATGTTCGCCCGTTGCAAATATGACGTAGAGTAACGATGGAAATAATAATATTACCGAAACAATGAATATGGTATATAACTTGCTTTTCTTCATAAATTGAATGCAAAAATAATTCAAAAAAAAACCGCTAGCTTATTTAAAAGCCAACGGTTTCAATGATTTTTTCTTATACAGAATTAAATCTTTACATCTGCATTTGCTTCTACTAATAGAAAAAACAACAAATACAAAGCAAAGAACATATAAGGAGCTAGTATTAACCATCTTAATGGCTTTCTTTCTTCTCCTAAGTGCATAAACGTCATAATAATATAACCCGCTTTTACCACCGTTAAACCGATATAAGCTAATTTAATCAAATCCCAGGTTGCTTGATCATTTAAAAAACCAACTTTACCTAAAAGAATACCCATGGTTACCTCAATAATGGTAATTACGGATAAAATTAAAGTTACTTTCCAAATCTCTTTACGTTTTTGTACTCCCTCTTCTTCACTATGGTGATTATGCTGCGAGTATTCTATAATATCATCTCTTTTCATATCTCAAATAATTAATAAGGTTAAACTAAGTAGAAGAATGTAAATACAAATACCCACACCAGATCAATAAAGTGCCAGTATAAACCTACCTTTTCAACCATTTCATAATGACCAGTTTTTTCAAACTCGCCTTTTCTAACTCTTAATAAAATTAATAAGTTAATGATAACTCCCGATAATACGTGTGTTCCGTGGAATCCAGTAATAAAGAAGAAGAAATCAGCATACAACGGTAATCCGTACTCGTTTTCAATAAGGTTTGCACCTTGCACAACTCGTTGCGTGGCTTTTAAATCTAAGGCTTCTGCTCCTTGAATAATATCACCATTTCTTTTTTGAATTACAAAACCATCATACGCAGCTCCGTGGTATTCAAAAGTACCTTCTTCATTTAAAATTCTAGCCATTGTTCCATCTCCCATATCTAGGGCTCCATGATCAGAACCTTTAATGAAAGTACTCCATTCCCAAGCCTGAGAACCTAAGAAAATAGCCCCTCCAATAACCGTTAAGAACAACCATTTTGTCACTCCTTTTTTATCCATTCGGTGACCTGCCTCTACAGCTAGAACCATTGTCACAGAACTAATAATCAATATGAACGTCATAAACGCTACATAAAGAAGAGGTAATTCTGTATGGTGAAAAAATGGAAAGTGATAAAAAATATTTTCAGTAATAGGCCAAACGTCAGCGAAGAAAACGCGCATAAATGCCAATGCACTTAAAAAACCGGTAAAGGTTAATGCATCCGAAATTAAAAAGAACCACATCATCATTTTACCATAACTGATGCTGAATGGTGAGCGTTTACCTGCCCATAGTTCTTTTGTTGTTAATTGTTGTGTAGCTATTCCCGCCATATTTATTGGGTATTATTGATTTATTGAATGTACAGTAAAAATATTAATAAAAACATCCATACGCCTGTCAGGTAATGCCAGTACCAAGATGCTAGTTCAATTCCTAATTTATCTTTTGAAGAGTATTTTCCTTTATATCCTTTAATGGTGGTAACCAGCAAAGTTATGTTTCCTCCAAATACGTGTAATAAATGTACCAGTGTAAGCACATACAAAAATGAAGATGAAATTCCAGAACCAGAAAAGTATAATCCTTGATCCATCATTTGACTCCAAGCCTCAAATTGAGAAACTACAAATGCCAAGCTAAGAAATAAAGTGGTTATCAAACCTAGTTTCACTCCTTTTTGGTTGTCTTTTTTAGCAGAAATATCTGCAAATACTAACGTTAAACTACTGATTAAAATAATAGCCGTACTATAGTAAAAAACGGATGGCAATTCAAACGCTAACCAATCTGAATCTGCTTGACGTACCACATAAGCACTGGTAAGAGAGGCAAAAATCATGGTCATACCCGCAAGGGCTACCCATAAAAGCGGCTTTGCCGTTTTTGAGCGAATAATTCCTTGTTCCTTTATGGATATTCCGTTAGTCATTACATTAAAAATATTTTGTCAAACATTAATGCCAATTGCGTAAGCGGCAAATAAGCAAAAGATGCAAACATGATTTTCAGAGCCATTTTATCATCTCTAGACTGAACCAATTTCACGGAATAATAAACCATCCATAAGGCAAGCAGCGTAATAATGACTCCGGAGTAAATTGTAGTTTCACCAAAATAAAACGGTAACAATCCTGCCGGTATCATTAACAAAGATGTAATTAAGATAACCCAAGCACTTGCACCATCTTTTTTACCGTTGATAGGTAAAAGAGTAAAACCACCTTTTTTATAATCTTCATCTAATTTCCAAGCTATACTCCAAAAGTGAGGTAATTGCCACGCAAATTGAATAATGAATAAAATTCCAGGAACTAATCCAAATTTTCCGGTATAAGCCACATAACCCAATAAAGGTGGAATTGCTCCAGGAAATGCGCCTACAATTACTGCCCAAGAAGTTTTTCTTTTCATTGGTGTATAAATACCCGCATACATAATCATGGCCATGGCACCAAGTAAACCTGACAATGGATTAATGAAGTACCCCAACATAAAAATGCCTAAAATACCAGATATAGCCACCACAATAAAACCTTCAGAAACACTCATTTGCCCCGAAGGAATTGGACGTTCAGCAGTACGTTCCATTAATTTGTCAAAATCTTTTTCAATGATTTGATTCATGCCATTTGCCGCACCTGTTACTAAAAAACCTCCGATAGACAATAAAGTTAACGTTAATAAATCAATAGTTGGAGCCGCATACAAATATGAAATCACTGCCGAAAAAACTACGAGTGAAGCTAATCGCATTTTTGTGAATGCAGCATACACCTTAACCCTTGTCAGAATTGATTCAGACGCACTTACGGCTTCCCGTGTTTTCATTATCATAGTAATGTCATTGATTGACCAACTGCAAATCTATAATTATTAGACAACGGGACAAATAACCACAAGAAATTTTGATGGTTTTGGTTTACTTTTTATTAGGAATAGAACAAGAAACCCCAAATTCATCTATCACCTTGATATTGTTAATAGATACAATCTTGTCTAACCGAATTTTCATTTGCTTTTCATTTTGGCGCACAAAAGCAAATTCACCCTCCTTTTGAGTTTTAAAATCAGTGATTAAACAACCTTCCAGTATTTCACTGACCCCATCTAATTCTACATCCAGTGTCAATGGGGTTTTTAGAACCGCATATGCTTCAAGTTGATCGTATAAATTACAATTTATTGGAGTGTACATTTTTTTCTTTGATCAACCAAAGGTACACCTATTTTGGCTAACTGGAATTGGGTACTTCACTATTCAAACCTTTCATTTCAGATTCCGTATAATTCAGCTCATGTTTCAATATATAGTTTTTCAAATTAGCTTGTATCTCTTCATACACTTCATCAGCCATCATCATCTTAAAAAAAATAGGGGCCGTTTCAATAACAATAAAAATTAATCTAATCAACCAAGTTAACTTCCACCCAGCTATTTCATGGGCAATTATTAACCTTTGTAACAGGCCATCCATGTTTTGCACCTGCTTTTTATTCATGGTGTATGCTTCGTACTTTTTAAATAGTAAGGAGTCTTTCTGACTTTCTAGTTTAGCCATTGGGCCTACACTACTTGCTTTCAATTCAACCAATTCAGGTTTCAATTTATGATCTACATAATCTCTAATAGACTTGGCCGCACTTCCTGCTCCAGGAATTCCTGAAACTCGCCCCGCAATTTCTTCTTGATATTTTATTTCTTGTGCCTTTATTAATTCCTCGAGTTCAGCAATCTTCTTTTCCAATTTATGTTTATGAACAACAATTTCATCTATGCGATTTACGAAAGCAGAATCGGTTATTTTATTTAATACCAATAATTGTTCATTTTGAATTTGGAATAACTCCGCATCAATTTCTGAATCAAAAATTCTTAATTCTAGGGGTGCTGCAATTACAACGGAAAGCACAATAGCCATGAAAATTCTAGGAGACGCATGTAGAATTGTTTTCCAAGAAATTTTACCAGAGCCGTCTCCAATGCCACTACTCGCAATAATAAACCTGTCTAAATTGAGAATAATCAACCCCCAAATCACCCCGAAAAAACTAGCCTGAAAGAAAGCTTTCCAATGTATAATATTAGTTGTAAGCTCATCTGCAATGTCAGGAGAAAAAACCGTGTAAAATGCATACCCTCCAGAAAGTGCTGCTAATATTCCGGTAGTTAAAACAATACCTCCTAGTCCAAAATATTTAACATGATCAGCATATGGGCAATGGGCTAATACTTTTGTATCCGCCCCTGAAAGCCACCAAAAGAACTTGGTAAACCATCCCGGCTCTTTTATGATATTAAAATAAGTTTCAGATAACTTCAATCTATCCATACTACACGTCACTGTTTAATGATGTCCTACAAGAACATTCAAAAATTAAATTCCATTTTTCGTAGCAAGGAAAAATTGGCGATACACGATATTACAACAAAAACTTACTGTTATATGAATTATTATGATAGTTGAATTTTATTGATGATAATCGGTAGGGAAAAGTAAAAGGGATTGTCAAAAAACAGCTTAATAACGGCTTAAAAATAAAAAAGGCCTTCAACGTAAGTTGAAGGCCTTTTTAAGTTGTCCCACTAGGGCTCGAACCTAGACTCTTCTGTACCAAAAACAGACGTGT
>JBMYWA010000067.1:0-12507 GCA_049606935.1 Salibacteraceae bacterium | reverse complement strand
CTTACTTTAGAAGACGGAATCTACACCGCTAACAATGTTTCTTTTAGTGATGAAGACTATTTCACTTTAGAGTATCAAGATGTGGTAGTGGTTGACAATAGTTCTTTTACGGGTGGTTCGGGTAGTTCAAATGCTCCTGGAACTGGCGATGCATGTTACAAACTTTTAGTAAAAAGTAGTGCGAATGGTTCTCTAAACATTGCTGAAAACGCTCATGTTCGTGAAGTAGAAATTGAAACAGGCGCTACCATTAATATTGAAAATGCAATTTATCTAATTGTAGATGGTGATATTGTAAATAATGGTACACTATCTATTGAAGAAAATGGATCTTTAAACCAAACTAAATTAGGAGTTAATGCAAATTCCGGAACGGGTACTTATACCATTGCTCGTAGCGGAAATACTAGTTCTTACGTTTACAACATTTGGTCTTCTCCTATTACAACGGCTAGTTTAACTAGTGTGTTTTCAGACGCCAACCCTTGCGATATTTGGACTTTTGAAGAATCTACTCAGGCTTGGAAATATGATTATGCTAATGGCTACTCTGCAAACTGTTACGGAAACAGCGTTACGTTTGGTGCTACTGATGTTATTTCTGGCGGTGATGGAATTATGAATGTAACTCGAGGTTATTTTATTCCGGGTGATCTTACTGCCCAAAGAGTATATTCGGGTGAAGTTAATAATGGCGACTATTCTATTGCCATTAAAGCAACCAATTTAGGTAACCCAGGTACTACGGATTGGAGAGATGATGATTGGAATCTTTTAGGAAATCCTTACCCAAGTGCTTTAAGCGCAAGCGCGTTTTGGCAAGAAAATGCCATTGATAATAATAGAATTAGAGATGGACTGTATTTTTGGGATGAGGCCGACACTACCGGTGGATATAATCAAGATTCTGACTATGCAGCTTGGAATCTTGGTGGCGCAGTTAATTCTGGAAACACCGCTGAAATTCCGCTTGGAAACATTGCTAGCGGACAAGGGTTCTGGGTGGCTGCTCAACAAAATACTTCGGTTGTTTTTAACAACTCAATGAGGTCTACCTCTAACAACCAGTTCTTTAAAAACATCCAATCTCAAAACCACAACGCTTGGTTTAGCTTCGTTTCGCCAAGCAATCACATCAATAACATTTTAGTTGGCTATAACGAAAACGCTACGGATAGTATTGATAATGCTTACGATGCTCACAAATTAGTAGGTAATAGTCCTGTAAGATTTGCTTCGGTAATAGCTGGTGACGAATTCATGATTCAGTCATTGGCTCCTATTCCTTTAAATTCTTCTAAAACTATTCCTTTGGTAGTTTTCACCAACGAAAACGGCATCCATACTTTCACTAACTACAAAAGAGAAAACCTTGCCGATGGTTTCAAAATTTACATCAGAGATAAACAATTAGGTATTAACTTCGATCTGGGCACAGGCGATTACCAAGTAGATTTAGTGGCAAATACCACTTATTCTCACCGTTTTGAATTAGTGTATAAAAACCTTGCGCCAAAAGCTATTGGTCCTGGAGACATTAAAGATGGTAATTTAACTAAACCTAATCTAACAAGCCAGGTAACTTCGGCAGGCAAGGAGTTAAAATCAGCTTACTCTTTAGCTTATTCAGCTAACGGATATTCTCTTGTAAATGAGAGTGGCATTAACGGAACTGTTAAAGTAATGGACATTACCGGTAAAACCGTGTGGACTAAAAATGTTAACAACAATTCTACTTCGGTTTTAATAAACTTAAATCAAATAACTGCTGGAATATACTTTATTGAAGTAACCAACAATAAACAAAGAGTTTACAGCAATAAAATCTTGAAGCAATAGCTTCTTGTTTGTGTGAATAAATGGCTGAGCGTGGTAGCTCAGCCTTAATTACTACTAACCACCTCTCTAGGCAAGCTTGTGCTTGATGAATTTGAGCGTTTATGCTCAAAAAGACGGTTAGTGAAAGTAATGGGCGCTTCTTGTGGTGGGAGGTGTCCATTTTAGTTTTTGCTCCATAAACTAGCATGTTTTAAATAATATTTCAATCATATTAAGCATAACGGACAATTTTTAATACCACCCATTTATAACCTAAATTAGCACAGAGTCAAATAATTACGTGCAAAGATTTAAAAAAACCGCCATCCCCATGACAACGATAATCGACAATATTCTAAACAAAACGTTGGGAAGTCTAATGAGTTTTTCCCCAACAAAAAAAATAGATCCTTTATCCAACCGGTTAACAGAGTACTCTTTATTAAACTCCTACCAAAACATTTACGAACGTAATAAGCTTAAAAGACCTATTCAATCTAAAAATGAAATTTCATATTCTGCAAAAATCCCTTTTGGAAGCAGTATTCAAACCGTGAAAGCGGTAATGACAAATAAGCCTATTGAAGCTTTGTTTAACACTTATAAGCTAAACCGTCAAATATTATTGTTTACAGAGAAACATAAAAACCACCAAGTTCAAATTGAAATGCACTTTAACGACAATAAATTGTTTTTCTTTAAATTTCTTTTCCCTGAAGCAAATCAAGAATTAAGACATTCTTTAATGAAAGGATTAATTTCAAAATATGATTTGCCTAATGTAGATTTAACGTTACATACTGCCTACGACAAAAACAACCACTGTATTCAAGTACGAGACTTAAATACGTTTGAAATATTGTTTACCAATTTAGAGGCTTCTTTTTTTGACAAACTAGTCAAACAAATTTCTAAATCTAACAATCAGTTATTGGCAGATTACCACCTTACTTCCTCTAAAACTATCTAGGAAAAAGGTTTTGAAAAAAGGTTTTATGCTTTTCATTATCTTTTTTCCCTAAACCAAAATGTATTCTATTTACGGCTTTTGATTTCACTATGGTGCCAAATAAGCAATCCCAAATGGCAAGTACCGAGCCTAAATTTTTATCATAATGAATTGGCTCATGACTATGGTGTATTTGATGCTGGAGAGGACTAATAAATACATTCTCTAACCAATTAGGATATTTTAATTTCACGTGAGAATGTCGCAAATTTGCTCCAAAAGCCATAAACACAAATCCAATAACATTTACACCCAAAATTGAATAAATATTAAATTCTCCATTTGCCACATAATCAAATAAACCAGTAACCAACCCGAATACAAAAATTCCTTTTAAATTATTAGCAATCAATTCTAAAGGATGAATTCTATATTGAGTTAAGGGATTTAAAACCGTAGCCGAATGATGTGTTTTATGAAACCTCCACAACCAAGGTATTTTATGAAATGCTAAATGAACCAAATAACTACTTAAATCTTTAACTACAAACAACGACAGTGTGTATAACGTAACCACCCAGAACTCACTAATTGGCTGCTCTACATACCCAAATTTATTGAGCAAAAACTCTTTTACATAAAAAGACAAATACAAACCAAACACCAACAAAGGGGCAACTATTATTACCTTAACTACTCCATTTAAGAATAAAAAAGCATAATCTACTCTAGGAGAATAACCTAGCCAAACCTTAGGGTGAAAAACATACCTTATAAAACTCCCTTTAATTTTTTCTTTACGGTACACCCAAAAAGCCAGACATAAAGAAGACAATAAAAAAACAAAAAAAACACGCTTATTTGGATCAAACAGATACCCAGCCGATAACTGAAGTCCCTCAAGAACTTTGTAATATAATTCTGATACGGTCATTTAAGTTTAAAACCCAAAGTAACAAAAATAGAACGAGGCTCTGCAGGTATTATACCTGGGCCAGGGTACCCAGATGCCCTACGTGTAAAGTATGTTGAGTTGGCAAGGTTGTTAATGTTCGCTTCAACAAATATCTTTTTAAAAGTATATTTTGCACTAAAATCCATTACTTGATAAGATGGAATTATTCCACTCACGGCATTAGCATCAAATTCTGAATTAGAGGCATCCGAAAATTGCTCACCTGTATAACTATACTGGAAACCTAGTTTCAAATTATTATTACTCCAATTAACACCAATTTTGGTGGTATAATTAGGAACTAACTCTACTTTATTACCCTTATAAGCCAATTCTTCGCTGTTCGTATAAACTCCATTTACATAAGCTAGATTCACGAAGGTTACCAGACTTTGTTTGTTTTTTGAAGTTTGGTTTATTTTGAACCAATCTACCTCTACTACACTTTCAATTCCAACGGTGGTTGATGCAGAAATATTTGTTCTGTACCTATAAGTTTTGAAAAGCACAGAATCTACCTTTTGCACAAACCCAATTCTATTATCATATTTTAAATAAAAGGCACTAACATCGTATACCAAAAACTTCTTGTATCTACCTCTAATTCCCAAATCAAAATTATACCCCGTTTCATCTTGCAAGTTTGGATCTACTTTAAAGTTAGGGTTGTTAATTCTCAAATCGTTAAAATTAATAGCCTTGTAATTTTGAGAAATGTTCGAATAAATCTCCGTGTTTTCATTAGGCTTATAACTCCCTCCAATGGCTAACAAAATAAAAGATCTTGGCTTAGCCATTTGGTCGTAAATAAAAGTATCACTAAGAATATTTCCGGCTAAATCTCTTGTGGTTTGTCTATAATATCCATCCGATTTTGTGTTAATACTTTCAAACCTAACACCTGGTTGTAACTTTAACTTATCTGTAACTTGAAATATGTTTTCAGCAAAGACTGCCACATTTGTACTTGGAAATCTAAAGTCAGACCCCTCTAAACTATCAGGGTTTAAGTATTCAAAATTTGCATCATACCCATCATCTGTAAACCCTTGTTTTTTTGAAGTATCTCCTCTATAAAAACGCCCACCCACAATGAGGGTATTTAGCCTTCCTTTTAAGTAATATCTTTTTAACACCTTAGTTTCGTTACCTAAATTAAAATAGGTATCCTTTAATAAATCTCTATTTCCTAAAGGGTCTACTCTGGTAATATTTCCCAAAAACCCGGAAGCATTTCTGCCAGCAACTAACCCAAAAAACTTAGAGTTTACCTTTACATTTTTTGACAGCTTATAATCTACGGTAAAACTAGGGAGGTTCCAATTTACATTAAACCAGTTTCGCTCTCTTATACTTTGCGAAGGATCATCTTCAAACATAGCATCTGTAAGCCCTCCTGGTTGATGGGCTAAATAGGTGAAATACGAAAAATCAAAAGTAAAATGTAAATTCTCGGTAGGCTTGTACTTAAGGTATCCATAAAAGTTTTTCGCTTCAAATTCAGAGTTAGGGCGCCAACCATTTCCTCTTTTATAGATAAAGAAAGTGTAATATTCTATCTTCTTATACTTTCCTCCTAAGGCGTTAAATGAATTAAAAAAGCCAAAAGAACCAAGGGTTTGTCTGGTTTCAATTTGCAGAGGCTTGTTTGATTCAGGGGTTTTCATTTTATAGTTAATCATTCCACCAAACTGAGTACCATACTGCAGTGCGCCAGCACCTCGAACCACCTCAATTCTTTTTAACCCCTCAGATGGCGGAACATAATAGGCATCTGGATACCCCAGCGCATCCGCACTAATATCATATCCATTCTGGCGCATATTAAAATTAGTGGAACGCTCTGGACTTAGTCCTCGACCTCCAATTTCGGTATTTAATCCAGCCCCATTACTTTCAAAAATGTTAAGGCCTGCCACCTTTGAGTACACCTGACGACTGTTATTTGTACTTAAATTTGCGGGCAAGGTTGAAACCTCAATTTTTTCTGATTTTTTAGCCGAATAGATGTACATATCTTCTACCGATCGCAATTGCAAGTCACCAAGAGTTTCTTCCTTTGAGGCATCAGTCACCTCCACCTCATTCAATTTATAAATTTGGGGTTGCAAATACACCTGGGTAGTGTAAAAAGGCTGTAAAGCGGTAGTTTTTGAATAAAATCCCTCTACCTGAGTTACAATCGAAATTTGCGATTGATTTAGGATTGATATTTTTATTTGTCCATTGGAATTCGCCTTAAACTCCTTCTTTAGTTCTGGACAAAAAGCAGTAACGTGAGCAATTGTACTCGAATCTTCTGAAGATCTAAAAGTTACCCACCAGCTTTCCTGTCCCTTTACCAAAAAGGAAAAAAAAACACTAAAACAGAAAACTAAATAAAACTTCATTAAATCAATTAATCCCCGTCAGAATCTTGATATGTGATTAATACGGAAAGTGCAGATGGCACCTCTACCTTGAGCAGCACAATGGCTTTTTGCATTTCATCATATACCTTTTGCACATCAGAAGGGTTGTTTACCACATCTTCTGAAAGTGGCCCATTCAATAAAGCCAATTTTGCCAAAATATTATCCAATTGCTTATTTACATTATTAGCTACCGATGATGCATCTTCATGATTTAGGTAATCATCAAACCCCTGACCATTTTCACCCGTATTGGAAACCCCATTAAAAGTATCTTTATATTTCTCAACGCTTGCTTCCACTAGCTCTAGTGATTTTTTTGAAAAATAAGCTTCTACCTTATCTGGGTTAGGAACCCCAAGACTTCTAACTCCTAAAGGAATTCCAATTTTTCCATCTCTAATAAACCGTTCAAAATCTAATACCATAGCATTTAAAAACAAACTAGTAGAGCTACCTACAGCTATACCATCAGAATTAATAAACACCTGGTCATAACCATTTAAAGCCCACTCCTCATAAACAGACTTTACAACCACTTGGCACTGACCAACTACATCTTGTAAGTATTGAGCTCTATTAGCCGATTCGGAATTAGTAGTATAAAGCTCAATGACTTCTGAATTAGTCAAGCCCTCTCCATAAATTAAATACTCTACTCCCGGAAACCCTTTAGCAGCCAAATTTGCAACCGTGTATAAATCATAATTACCTGATGTTATATTCGAATGAATTTGATCTTTATTTACCGGATAGGTATTTAATACAGAACGCAAAACTACGGCTTTCGCAGGGCCAAAATCAAAGGAAGTACATGACTGGTAAGCCACATGAGCTGAGAACAAAGTAAGTCGCAATGACTCTAGGTTTGATTCTGTGGGATTTAGCGAAAATATTTCTGCAGCTTTTTTTAAGCTCTCCGTTATCTGTTGAAGATTTGAATAATTGGGGATTATTACATTCTCTGCATAATTACTCAACATTATTTTTCTATCGTAGTCCTCACCAGAACTCGAATTATTATCTTTTGAATTACATGAGGTAAGCGCTAAAACTAGCCACAATCCACATCCAAAAATAAATTTCAAAATTTTCATAATTATCAAGTATTATTAACCACAAAAGGTCAGATTAGAATTACATCCAACCTGACCTTATTAAAAATAATTTTAGAATTTAAAGGCTATCTTTAACCGCATCCAATCCATAAATTGAGCTTAACAAGTCTTTTGCTTGATTTAGCGTGGCTATTGTTACATTTAAAAAACTTGGCACCATTATTCCACCAACATCTTGTTTAAAATAATTGGTTACCATTTCAAGTTCAGAATTAGATATGGTTTTGTCACTATTATAATGCAAAGACTCAATAAAAGCATACGCCTCTGACAATTCATGATTTCTTATGGCGTCATCCGAAAAATTTGAAATACTTCCATTTATATAATGAATAGCAGTAGTTGCTAAAATTTTCTCGTATTCATTTCTAAGTTGAAGGGCTGCATCGTCTCTGTCCGCGTATTTTTTGTTCGAAATTGAGTAACGACCTTTAATGTATTGATACATTACGTTACCAACAGTTCCTATACCAGCATCCGAACCCTTTTTCGCATATTTAGCGTGGAACCTTAAAGGCTCATCCTTATAGTTGCTCTCTGTCAATTCGGTTGTTCCACCAAAATAACCAAAGGCCTCATCCCAATGATGTTCCATATCTGTTCCTTTTCCTTCAGTTACCGTTGAATTATCAACCGCGTCACCAATTTTTCCTTCTCTAGTGTACGTCTCACATATTTGATAATAAAATACAGCCCCCATTAAACCTTTTTCAACCACTTGCGCATATTCTACTCCATTTTCATCAAAATAGTAGGACTTAGTACCTGAAGTTGCCACACCCGCTGTACCTGGAGACCAAGCACCTGTATTAGCCATGCTTAACGATGCCAATCTGTTCATGTAATATTCAAATGAAGCTACGTCCATAGCAGCTCCTCCACCATCGTAACATTTATTCTTTAATTGCTTTGTAGAAGTATTTAAAGCACCATCCTGAAAAGGAGAATTCATATTAGCAAACATATTTGCCATAACAGTTGCATCAGCAGGAGTTCCTGAAGCTGGCTTTTTCATTTCAACGGTAAGCTCAGCTAGCATGTCTAAACGATCTGTTTGACCACTGTAGCTTACATTGGTGAAATTATAAGTAGAAGGTTGTTTTGACTGAGGAGTTTCTTGAGTTTCCTCATCCTTTTTACATGAAGCTACAAATAAAACAGCTGCTAAAAGTAATAGTGAAATATTTTTCATTCTTATTTAGATTGATTTTAAATAACAATGCAAATCTACCATTACGGAGTTGTAAAAAAATACCTAAAAGTAGGGAGTTTAAGAAATTAAGTACAGGGGTTAAAAGTCCTTATACAACAAATACTTTTTTCGCATCTCTTTATAATCAGATAGCCCAGCCACCCAAGAAGATTTAACCTCTTCAATTTTGATGGCGTTTTCTATTTGAGTTTGCAAGGAAGTATTACCTGCAAGCCTACCATAAAAGTGATTCTTTAAAAAGAACTCGCCTTTGTTTGATGTATTATTATAAGCCCAATACAGATGTTCTAATTGAATGGTTGGTTTATTATAAAATGATTGTACTTGGAATGACCTTAAATCCTTTCCAAAGCATTTTTGGTTTTTATACTTTGGGTACTTAGCTCCCGGCTTAGATTCTGGGACATAGAAAAATTCTGTGGGGGATATTGTTGGAGATCCAAATGTTTGAAAAGGGAAACTAGTACCTCTACCCGCACTCACATTGGTTCCTTCAAACAAACCCAGTGTAGGGTATAGATATACAGAGGTCATATTAGGCAAATTAGGAGAAGGCTTAACTGGAAGCTGATATAAATCCTTATGCGTCCACCCGGTGAGTAATACTACTTGCAAATTACACTTCACTCCATTTTTTAACCAACCCTCTTGATTTATCATTTGCGCAAACTCACCTATGGTCATACCATGCACAATGGGTACTGTATGCATACCCACAAACGAGCGTTGTTCTATTTCTAATACTGGGCCCGCTACATAAAACCCATTAGGGTTAGGACGGTCTAGCACCATAAAATCAACATTATTTTCGGCACATGCCTCCATAACATAATGCATTGTAGATATATAGGTGTAGAAACGTACACCTACATCTTGAATATCAAAAACCACGATATCAATATCCTTTAAATCTTCCTTTGATGGTTTTTTAAAACTTCCGTAAAGACTCTTAATTGGAATTTGGGTTTTTGAATCAACTCCATCTTTAATCCGCTCACCTGCATCAGCAGCACCCCTAAAACCATGCTCGGGAGCAAAAACTTTTGAAATAGAAATATTTTTTTCAATCAAAAAATCTACCAAATGCGTACCAAAAACCTCACTTGTAGGGTTAACAACCAAAGCTACATTTTTACCCTTTAATTGATCAATATAAAGGGAAGCTCTTTCGGCACCCACTAAAACCTCTTCGGCAGTTTTCACCAACGAAGAGTCAAAAGAGTTTTGCGAAACACCATTTTGCAGAATAATTCCTACACAAAAAATTAGTAAAAATGCTTTTTTAAATTCCATAATTAATACTCTGCAAATTAAGTGGTTTTAAAATCTAATACCTACAAGGAGTAAGCCAGTTTTCAAATATTAATTGACAATAAATATTCCCCTTCTTTAAGACCTAATACTTTAATATTGCGTCTAACAAATTGAACAACTTGAATTTCGAATTTTTCACAGCATCAAAACTAATCCGAAGTAAATCTTCTGATAAAAGAAACCGCAATGGAATTCGGCCAATTGTCAACATAGCTCTTGCAGGAATAGCCATTTCAGTAGCAGTAATGATTATTTCAATTTCTATTGTAACAGGATTTCAAAAAGAGATTAGAGAAAAAATAATTGGTTTTGGTGGGCATATTCAAATATCAAACTTTCAAAGTACGGATGGGTTTGAGATCATTCCAATTTCAATTAACCAACCTTTTTACCCTGATCTAGACACCTTAGAAAAAGTCAGCAACATTCAGGTATATGCCAATAAAGCAGGTATACTTAAAACCAAAGAAGAGATTCTTGGTGTAGTACTTAAAGGTATTGGAAACGATTTTGACTGGACATTTTTTAAAGATTATTTGGTGGAAGGAGACACCTTAGTTTTTAACGATAGCACCAAATCTAATCAGGTAATGATTTCGAAAAAAGTAGCCACAAAAATGAACTTATCTGTTGGCGACAAATTCATAGTTTACTTTATTCAGAACAACAAACCTAGACCTCGTAAATTCACCATTAAAGGAATTTACTCTACGAGTCTAGAAGGTTTTGACGACCTTTTTATTATTGGTGATATACGGCATATTCAAAAACTAAACGGTTGGGGTCAAGATCAAGTTGGTGGATTTGAAGTTAATCTAAAGCATTACAAAGATTTAGACGAGGTGGATGATTTCATTTTTAACAACATCCCTTTTGAGTACAAAACCACCACCATTATTAACAAAAACCAAAACCTATTTGGCTGGCTAGATCTTCAAGACATTAACGTAACCATAATTATTGGACTTATGATTTTTGTAAGTGGTATCAATATGGCATCTGCCCTTTTAATTATGATTTTAGATAGAACTCGTATGATTGGTATCTTTAAAACAATGGGAACTACCAATTCAAGCATTCGAAAAATCTTCTTGTTTATAGCCGCCTATTTGATGACCGTTGGATTGTTTTGGGGTAATTTAATAGGCCTTGGAATTGCCCTAGCTCAGAAGTATTTTAAAATTTTCACTTTAGACTCCGAGACTTATTACATTTCTCATATTCCAATAAACATTGACGTTTGGAGCATTCTATCATTAAATATATTCACGTTGGTTATATGTTTAATTATGTTAATCGCTCCAACTTACATTGTTACACGAATAAAAACAGTGGATGCCATAAAATTGGATTAAGTGACAAATAAATTACCGTTGTAAGTATCGATATCTCATAAATTACTATCTCTTTGCAATCGCAAAAAAAACAAAATGAATCACGTTAAAATATTTAAGTACCTCGCCATTTTTGAAGGCATAAGCTACATTGTTTTATTAGGAATTTGTATGCCCTTAAAATATATTTGGGACTATGCCGAACCTACGCGACCAGTAGGAATGGCACACGGAGTCTTATTTGTGGCTTACTGCATTTGGCTATTAATTGTAGGACTACAATTGAAGTGGAGTTTTAAAACCTTGGTTATAGGATTTGTGGCCTCTCTATTGCCATTTACAACTTTCATGTTTGAAATGAAGTACCTTCCAAAATCAAATAATTAATATTCACATTCCTGATTAATATGACTCCAGATAAAAAAGTTTACGATAACATATTAGGAACTATTGGCAACACACCAATGGTTCGTTTAAACGAAATTGCGAAAGACATTCCGGGAACTATTCTTGGCAAAATCGAATACTTTAATCCCGGAAATTCTGTAAAAGACAGAATGGGCTTAAAAATGGTAGAAGATGCCGAAGCAAATGGCTCTTTAAAACCGGGAGGAACCATTATTGAATGCACATCAGGTAATACCGGAATGGGGATTGCCCTTGCTGCGATTACCAAAGGTTACAATTGTATTTTCACTACCAATGACAAACAGAGTAAAGAAAAGGTAGACGTACTTCGTGCCCTTGGGGCGGAAGTTATTGTTTGCCCTACTGCCGTTGCTCCAGATCACCCAGATAGCTATTACTCGGTTGCAGAAAAGAAAAACAAAGAAATTGAAAACTCTGTTTGGCTAAATCAGTACGATAATCTTTCCAACCGTGAGGCTCATTACGAATCTACAGGTCCTGAAATTTGGGAACAAACGGAAGGAAAAATCACGCACTTTGTGGTTGGCGTAGGTACTGGAGGCACAATTTCTGGGGTAGGAAAATATTTGAAAGAAAAAAATCCGGATGTGAAGATTTGGGGCGTTGACTCTTATGGCTCTGTATTTAAAAAATATTTAGAAACAGGTGAGTTTGACGAAAACGAAATTCACTCCTACCTTACCGAAGGAATTGGTGAAGACATCCTTCCAAAAAACGTTGACTTTAGTTTAATTGATCATTTTGAAAAAGTTACCGATAAAGATGCCGCTTTAGTTGCCCGAGAATTGGCCTTAAAAGAAGGTTTGTTTTTAGGTTATTCAGCAGGCTCTGCATTTGGTGCGGTACGTCAACTTAAAGACGAATTAACAGAAGATGACGTTGTAGTTATTCTCTTTCACGACCATGGCTCCAGATATGTAGCCAAAGTTTTTAATGATGAATGGATGAAAGAACAAAACTTTATTT